>NZ_JBFAET010000129.1:0-25592 GCF_040642095.1 Streptomyces sp. NPDC020362 | reverse complement strand
AATTAAAAACCCCAAACCTAAAACATGGTAACCCATTATTCTACGGTGGAACAAAACCCCGGGGGGGCCGGCCCGCCGCGGCCCCCGGAGCCGGAGCCCTCGCCTTCGGCTCCGGCGACGCAAGGGCCGGCACCGTCAGCGGGACGAACCGGCCGCAGGGTACCGCCGGGACGCATTCCGGTCCCGCTCCTGAGAGCCCCGACTTCCTGCCGCTGCCGGCACATTCCAAGCCGCTGCCGGACAACGGAAAGGGCTACCGGTTGCAGCGCGCCGGCGGGAACGGCTATGTCGTCATCACCGGTTTCGTGCAGTCCGTCTTCGTGGTGACCCGCGAGGGCGTCGTACTCGTGGACGCGCCGCCCGCTTCCCGCGGAATTCTCAAGGAAGCCATCGCTTCCGTGACCGACAAGCCGGTGACTCATTTCATCTACAGCCATTCCCACCTGGACCACGTCGGCGCAGTGACCGAATTCCCGGACGCCGTCCGCATCGCCCACGCCGACTGCGCCACCGTTCTCGCGCTGCACAAGGATCCGGCACGGCCGATGCCGCAGCGGGTCCTCCACGGAAGGCGCAACATCCTGCACATCGGTGGCGAGGAGATCCATGTGATCTACCCGGGCTCGAACCACGAGTCGGGAAACATCCTCACCTACTTCCCCAGCCAGCGGCTCGTGGTCATGACCGACGTCGTCATGCCGGGCTGGGCCCCCTATCGCGGCTGGGGCAACGCGGACTACCTGCCCGGAATCCTCCTCGCCCACAACGCCATTCTCGAACTCGACTTCGACACCTACGTCGGCGGTCACGTCTATCGGACCGGAACCCGGGCCGATGTCCGGCAGTCGCGGGACTTCTTCGTGGACTTCTGGAACACCACGAAGAAGAACATGGGTGACATCTCCTTCACCGAGGCCGCTTCCGAGGTCGAGGCCGCGAACGTCTGGGCCGCACAGAAGGTGTGGATCGACCGTGTGGCCAGGGCCACGCAGGCCGAACTCGTCGAACGCTGGGGCTCCCGGATCGCCGCGGTCGACACCTTCAGCACGGACACCGCGGGTTCCGTCGTCGTGTCGATCTCCACCGACGCCACCATCGACTTCCCGTAGACCGCCTGACCTGACGGCCGGTCCGGGTCACCGGGGCCGGGGGCGCACCACAGCACCCCCGGCCTCCGCGCTCGGTGTCCACCGGGGACCGAGGCGTCGGCTTGCAGCCCGACTTCACTCAGATCGGGAAGTGTGCGCGGCCACGTGCCTGAGCGGTGACCCAGCGGGTGTCCGTGAACGCCTCGACGCCCGCCCGGCCTCCGAAACGGCCGTAGCCGGAGTCCTTCACACCGCCGAAGGGGGCTTGTGGCTCGTCCGCGATGGACTGGTCGTTGACGTGGACGATTCCGGTACGCAGGCGCGAGGCGATGTCGAGGCCTGCGGCCAGGTCTTCGGTGATGACACCGGCGGTCAGCCCGTAGGGGGTGTCGTTGGCCAGAGCCACGGCTTCTTCCGCGCTGTCGACGACGTGCACGACGGTGACGGGGCCGAAGGTCTCGTCGTAGTAGACCTTCATGTCCTTGGTGACGTCGGTGAGAACCACCGGACGGATCAGTGTGTCCGGCCCTTCGGGCCTGCCGGTGCCCGCCACGAGCGTCGCCCCCTTGGCGACGGCGTCCCCGACGAGCTCCGTGATGCGCTGCGCGGCCCGGGAGTTGACGACAGGGCCGACGGCGACGGCGGGGTCGGTCGGATCGCCGCAGTTCAGATCGGCCGCCCGAGCGGCGAGCCTGGCGGTGAACTCCTGCGCGAGGGAACGGTGGACGATGATCCGGTCGAGGCACATGCAGATCTGGCCCGAGTTCATGAAGGATCCGAAGACGGCCGCGTCGACGGCGTAGTCGAGGTCGGCGTCGGGGAGGACCACCAGGGCGTTCTTGCCGCCGAGTTCGAGGACTGCGGGCTTGAGGTGCCGGGCGGCCTGGACTCCGATCGTACGGCCCACCTCGGTGGAGCCTGTGAAGTTGACCATGCGTACCCGCTCGTCGGCGACGAGCGCGGAGACCACTTCGGCGGCGTCCGCGCGGTCGTTGGTGACGACGTTGAGCACACCGGCGGGCAAGCCGGCCTCGTGCAGTACGTCGGCGACGAGCAGACCGCATGCGACGGGGGCGTCTTCGCTGGGCTTCATGACGACGGTGTTGCCGACGGCGAGCGGCAGAGCGACCGCGCGCACGCCCAGGATGACCGGGGCGTTCCACGGTGAGATGGCGGCGATCACGCCCTTGGGTACCCGGATCTCGGTGGAGATCACTCCATCGGCGTTGGTGGCGAGCACATGACCGGTGGGCCGGCTGACGGCCGCGGCCGCCTCCAGCAGGATGTCGGCGCCGAGGCGGGCGTTGAACGCCGCCCAGGGCGCGGTGGCGCCGACTTCTTCCGCCATGATCCGCACGATGTCGTCGGTACGGCTCGCCATCAGCTGAGCCGCCCTGAGAAAGATCTGTCGGCGCGTCGCGGGTTTGGCGGCTGCCCACTGCTCGAAGGCCGCGTCGGCGGCGTCCACGGCACGGCGCACGTCCTGCGCGGTGCCGGCGGCCACCTCGGTGTGGACGGCGCCGGTCCAGGGGTTCGTGTCGGGGACGGTACGGGCGGAGGAGGCCGGCAACTCGGCGCCGTTGATGATCAGTCCGCGGGCGGTGGACATGAGCTGCTCCAGGGTGTCGGGGCGGGCCGGTCGGGCGCGGACCGGCCGGGCGGCCGGTTACCGGGCTGACCTCACGGAACTCTTCTCTTTTTCGCTGAGTGAACTTTCGTTCGTTATTCGTGGAACCCGAGTCTGCGGTGTCTGCGCGGCGCTGTCAACGCTCGGTAGCGTTCTCCTGTCAGGGGTCTGGACGAAGAGCACAGGAGCAGGGCCGGAGATGGCGGAACGCGCGAGGGCTACGGCCGACGGCAGCACGGACGCGGGGCCCGGCGCCGAGGCGGACGGCCCGCTCGCACGCGGCCTGGCAGTGATGCAGGCCGTCGCGGAGGCCGACGGGGCCCTACGCCTGGCCGATCTCGCCAGATCCACGGGGCTGGCGCGCTCCGCCGTGGACCGGCTCGCCGCGACCCTGACCCACCAGGGTCAGCTGCGCATGGTGGACCGTGGTCTCAGCGCCGCTCCCCGGCTGATGGAGTTCGGCAACGCCTACCTGCGCGCCGCAGGCCTGCCCGACAGCGTCCAGTCCCATCTGGAGAGCCTCGCCCGCGCTCTGGACGAATCCGTGTCCCTGATCGCACCGGACGGCTGCGACATGCGCATCGTCGCGCGCGCCATGCCCCCGGACCGGGTGATTCCGCTGGGGTTCCGGGTCGGCGACCTGCTGCCCGCAGACCGCTGCGCGGCCGGGGCCGTCCTCGCCGGCGCCTGGGACGACGAGCAGCGACTGGCCTGGCGTGAGCACCGTGCCGCCGACCCGCTCGACGCGGGCTACCCGGCCCTGCCGCCACGCTTCGCCCGTCCGGGACAGGAGGACCCGGAGGCGGGCTTCGCGACCTGGACCGCCGAGGCGGCCGAGCAGGGCTGGGCGCTGGACGACCAGATCGCCGCCCCGGGCCTCGTCGCCCTGTCCGTTCCCGTTCGCGTTCCCGGCGGGGACGGCGGGGACGGCGGGCCACCGTATGCGGTGAGCGTGCTGGCCCACACCAGCCGCTTGAGCGCCCAGGCACTGCGCGAGCACGCACTGGCCCGTCTCACCCGGGCGGCACAGGACATGGGCGATGCTCTCGGTGCCGACCGGACCGCGGCCGGGGACCTCCCGCCGTCCCCTTACACCGACGCCAAGACCGAGCTGGGGCCGCTGTTCCTGCAGGCACTTGCTCGCGGCCTCGCCGTGCTCACCGCACTGGGAGGCACCCGCGGCGGCCTCACGCTCAACGAGGCGGCTCGGGCGGCCGGTCTGTCGTACCCGAGCACGCGCCGCAATCTGCTGACCCTGATGCACCTGGGCTACGCCGAACAGCGCGGCCGCCGCTACCTTCCCACCCCGCGCACGCTGGGCCTGGGCTACGCGCAGCTGTCGGGTCTCGGCCTGGCCGACGTCGCGCATCCGCACCTCGCCGAACTCGCCGCCCGCGTCCACGAGTCCGTCTCCGTCGCCGTGCTCGACGGAGCGGAGGTGCGCTATCTGGCCCGCTCAGCCACCCGGCAGGTCACGAGCGTCAGCATCCAGCCGGGAGCCAGGCTCCCCGCCCACGCCACCTCCATGGGCCGCGTCCTGCTGGCCGACCTGGAACACCCGGACCAGGAGCGGCTGCTGGCCTCGCTGCCGCCGCGCCCGCTGACCCCCTTCACTCGCACCTCGCCCACCGAACTCGGCAGGGCCGTCACCCAGGCGGGTCGGGACGGCTACGCCCTCGTCGAACAAGAGCTGGAGGTGGGACTGCGCTCCATGGCGGTCCCCGTGCGCGACTTGCGCGGCAAGGCCGTGGCCGCGGTCAATCTCGCCCTGCACGCGGGGCCGGAGACCCCTGAGCAGTCACGCGAACGGCTGCTGCCCCACCTGCTCGCCACCGCCCGGGCGATCGAGGCCGACGTGGCCTCGGTGTTCGCGTTCGGGCCGGTACGCATGGAATGACTCGGCCGGGGCCTGCCCGCCAACATGGGCGAGCAGGGCCCGGGCTCCGGTGTCCGGTTCAGACCGAGCACCTCATGACGCCTCGCATGACGTGTCGCCCGCGGTGCCTTCCGACGTGCCTCATGAGGTGTCGCCCGACATGTCATCCGGCATGTCCCCCCGAGGTGTCGCATGACGTGGACGCACCGATGACGCAGTGAAAGTCCCGAAGGGAGAATGCCGCCAGCGGACGCCGCCGGGCCAGGTAGTCCAGAGGGCCGCCGGGCGCGACCCTGAGCCCTGCCTGGGCCAACCGCACCTGGCCTGCGCACTCCACCGGAATCGTGCATGGCCTCTCCCCGCCGCCCCCGGAAGGCTGTTGCAGGAGTCGGGTGCGCAGGCGACGGCGCCCGGGCAAGCGCAGTTTCTCGCGGTGGAACCCGAAGACACCCTCGTCCGCGTTGCTCTCGTCGGGCGTTCCGGGCCACAGCCGGGCGCGGACACCGGCGCGCCCCAGGCTGCCGCGGCCGCCGTGCGCCGTCAGAGTGTTGCCGACCAGCAACAGGTCCCCGGGCTGCTCCGGAACGCCCCACAGGGCCTGGCCGGCGGTCAGTGACTGCGCGTTGTCTCCCCACACTTCGACCAGGCACAGGCCGGAGGCGCTGTCGTCACGAACCCGCAGCAGCACGAGCAGTTCACGCCCGACGGACCGATCGGCTCTGCGGACGTCGACCCAGCACGTCATCACCTGGCACCACTCCCCCGACATCACCGGCCGCGCCCCGGCGGGCACGGGCCACGCCGGTAATGCGCTTGCTCGCAGTCGCCAGACGGCGACGAACATGTCACCTTCCAGATGCCACGGCTGCGGCGGAAACACCTGGGTCACTCAATGCCCTCTCTTCCGGCTGCGTCCAGGTGGGCACCGACCGGGCCCACCCGATCGTGCGTCCTCCTGCACTCAACGCTTGTGCCACGGGCCCGCAGTGACGCACCGGAGCACGTGGCCCCCTGCTCGTTCACAGGGCTCGGCGATGGCGCGGCAGCGATGCTGCCACGGTACGGGAACGCTGGTTCTCACTGAAAACCCTGACCAAGCTCCCTCCACTGCCGGCGCGCGGTGTCGACGTTCACCGCCGCATCGGCATGTCCCGCGAACTCGCCCAGGTGCTGCTGCACGACGAGCTGGACCTCGTCGTCGCGACGAAGGTGTCGTCCCGCATTACGTCGCACAGGAGGCCCTGGCCGCGGGCAGGCCGAGCGTCCTGCACACCCCGGACACCCCCGTGAGCAACTCGACGTACCCGGCCACGCGCCGAGGGCGGGAACACCTGCCTCAGATCAGCGCAGCCTTCGACCTGCCGTGCCCGGCGGCCCGAGCAACCGCCGACCCACCTCAGCCGACCCGCGCCGCCTGCAGCAGGGCTGCCGCAGCCACCCTGCCCTGGGCCGCGGGGCGGGAACTGCCCGAGATGGCCGCGGTGGTCATGGCCCCTTCGGCGAGCAGAACAACCTGATCGGCAACGTCCGCGGGAGCGTCCGCCCGCCGGACCAGATCGGCCACGTAGTGCCGGAACCGCTCTTTGTGATGGCGTGCGGCGTCGGTGACTTCCGGGGAAGTGGCACCCAGCTCTCCGAAGGAGTTGATGAAGGCGCACCCCCGGAAGTCCGGCTGCTCGAACCAGCTGTGGAGCCAGTCGAAGACCACCAGTACACGATCCTGCGGCGACACGTCCGCGGCCTCGACGTACTCCTCCAGATCGCTCCGCCACCGGGCGTCCCGCCGCCGCAGATACTCCTCGACGAGCGCCCCCTTGGAGGGAAACTGCTGGTAGAGGCGTCTGAGCGTGACCCCGGCGGCGGTGCGCACGGCATCCATCCCGACCGCCTGAATGCCTTGGCCGTAGAACAGTTCCTCGGCCGCGTCCAGGATCCGGGTGCGGATCGGGTCTTCCTGCATCGTGGGCCGCCCTTGCCGTCCGTGTGCGAGAACCATCGTTCTCTCAGGGTACGCGATCGGGCAGGCACAGCCGGCCCCGCCTGTCGTACGGCAGCTCCCGGCAGGCCTAGGAGTCGGCGGCGGCCAGCACCGCAGCGGTCGCGCCGGATCCGCGCGTCCTTTGCGCCAGAGGCACCAGCGAGATGGCCACGGCACCCAGGACGGCCGCCACCGCGAAGGTGGTGAACCCCAGACCGGCGTTGCCGCCCGCCACGACGGCACCGCCGAGTGTCGGCCCCACCACCGCACCGATGCGACCCACCCCGGTGACCCAGCCCAGCCCTGTCGCCCGCTCGCCGGGCGCGTACGTCCGGGCCGTGGCGGCGTAGACCATCACCTGCGCGCTGAAGAGCCAGATACCCGTGACGAAGACGATCGTGTAGGCGACCCCGAGCGGGAGGTGCGCCCTGAGCAGGAAGGTGCCGCATGCGGTGAGCACGAACCAGATCGCGGAGACCTTCACGGGGCCGAAGCGGTCCGCGGCGCGCCCGGCCACGAGCATGCCGATGATCCCGCCGGCATTGATCAGCATCAGGAACGTCACCGACGAGGACAGCGAGTAGCCCGAGGCGCGCATCAACTCCGGCAGCCAGGTGGACACGCCGTACACCAGCAGCAGTCCGGCGAAGGAGGCGATCCACAGCAGCGGCGTCGCCCAGCGAGTTCCGGGTCCGAAGAGAGCGGGGACCGCGGACAGACGGCCCCTGCCGCCCGCACGGGGCAGGGCGACGCCCTCCGGGCGGTCGAGCCCGAACTTGGCGGCGACGGCGTGCGCGTCCTGCGTACGCCCCTTGGCGAAGAGGACGCCGGGCGATTCCGGCAGCCGTGCGACCACCAGGGGGACGGCCACGAGCGCCGGAAGGACACCCGCCCAGAAGACCCAGCGCCAGCCGTGCTCGGGGGCGACGGCCAGGCCGATGCCCGTGGCCGCCATGCCACCAGCGTGGTACGAGGTCATCATCAGGCCCGTGGCCAGTGCCGCCCGCCGCGGCGGGGCGAACTCGGCGACGACGGCCAGACCGATGGGCATCAGGCCGCCGAGACCCAGTCCCGAGACGAACCGGCCGGCCCCGAAGACGGCGACGTCCGGCGCCAGGGCACACAGGGCGCTGCCGAGCGAGAAGAGGACGATGCTGCTGGTGACCAGGGGTTTGCGTCCCCACCAGTCGGTCACGGTGCCGGCCGCAAGCGCGCCCAGGAGCATGCCGAACGTCGTCCAGCTGCCGACGGTCCCGGCCAGCGCCGGGGAGAGGCCGAGGCGTGGATCGTCGAGAAGGTGGGGCATCACAGCGCCGTAGATGTTGACGTCCATGCCGTCGAAGAAGACGGCCAGCCAGCACAGGGCCAGGACGACGGCGACCGTTTTGAAGGATCGGGCTGGTCGGGGAGCACCAGGAGCGGTCATGGTCTCTCACTTCACGGGAGTGCGGATGCGGTGCGGAGCGGAGGGTGACGCCCGACGCCGGATGCGATCACCGGGCTTGACTTGTCCGCGGAGTGAACTATGCTTCACTTTTGGCTGTGAGTCTCCGACTGCGCTCAGCCCTTGTCAACGGGTTCGGGCGAACCTGTCGACCGACGCGTGAGGTGGATGCCATGTCCGACGAGTCCGTGCGCCCTCTGGAGCGAGGCCTTGCCGTCCTGCGCTGCCTGGGCTCACCCTCGGCCGAGCAGATGCGGGCGAGTGATCTGGTGCATGCGACAGGCCTGGCTCGTTCCACCGTCGACCGCGTCGTGGCGACCCTGATCCATCTCGGCCATGTCCGCCAGGACGGAGCCGAACTCCATCCGACGCCACGCCTCATGAAGCTGGGCAATGCCTATCTCGCGGCGAGCGGCCTGACGCGCGAGGTCACGCAGCAGGTGGCCATGCTGGCCGACGAACTGCAGGAGTCGGTGTCCCTGGCGGTGGACGATCGGGACGGGGTCCGCTTCGTGGCCCAGTCCCCCAGGCGTCGGGCGCTGTCCGTGGCCTTCCAGGTCGGCGACCTGCTGCCGGCGGAGCGGTGCGCAGCAGGGGCGGTGTTCGCGGCCGACTGGGGGGACCGGGAGTGGGCGGCCTGGCGGCGCCGGACGGCAGCCGACCCCGAGGGTCTGTCCCAGGTCCGGCTGAGGCCCTGGCGCATCACGGAGGCGGAGTTCGCCCGCGGGGCCGACTGGGTCCGCAGCCACGGATGGGCCCTGGACGACCAGTTGGTCGAGCCGGGGCTGGTGGCCGTCGCGGTCCCCGTCGACGGCGACCGCACCCGGTACGCACTGAGCCTGGTGAGCCATGCCAGCCGGCACTCGGCGAAAGAACTGGCCCAGCTGGCCCTGCCCCGGCTTCACCGGGAGAGCACACTCCTTGCCGAAACGCTCCGCCGGGCGGCGACCCTGCCGTCGGCGCTCCAGCGCAGCGACGAGCCGGCGCCGGACGATGCCGTCGGTGAGGCCAAGAGCGAGCTGGGGTCCGGATTCCTGCAGTCCCTCGCACGGGGCCTTGCGGTCATGGAGGCCCTCGAACACGCCCACGGCGACGGCCTCCCCGTCACCGCCGTCGCGCAAATGACCGGACTGCCCCGCACGACCGCCCGACGCTGCCTGGTCACCCTGGAGCACCAGGGGTACGCCGAGCACACCGACGGCCGCTTCCGCCTCCTGCCGCGGGTCCTCGAACTCGGTCACGCCCGGGTTGCCGCCCTGTCGTTCACCGACCTCGTCACCCCGCATCTGCGCACCCTGGTGGACCGCGTCCAGGAATCCGCGTCCGTGACCGTTCTCGACGGCACCGACATCCTGTATGTGGCTCGCGTGGCCACCGTGCGGATCATGGCGGTCCGTATCGCCCTGGGCACCAGGTTTCCCGCCTACGCAACCGCCATGGGCCGGGTTCTGCTGGCCGGTCTGGATCCCGACCGGCGAGAGAGTGCCCTTGCCTCGTCCGACCTACGGGCCTGCACCCGGCACACCGTCACTTCCCCCGCCCGCCTGCGCACCCTCGTAGCAGCAGCCGCCGAGCAAGGTCATGCCGCCGTCGACGAGGAGTTGGAGGAGGGGCTGCGTTCGGTGGCGGTGCCGATCAGGGACGCCGACGGCAGCGTCATCGCCGCACTGAACATCGCCCGGCACACCGACGGCACCTCCCTGCAGGAGACGAGTGAGCACCTCCTGCCCGCCCTACGGGAAGCAGCCCACGCCATCGAGGGCGACCTGCACACCCTGACCCGCTTCAGCACCCTGAACATTCCCTGATCCGGCGGCTTGGTCGTGAACTCCTTGCTCAACTTCGCGTCATTCTCCGGGGGTTGAGTCACTTTCACCGGCTCGCCGAACCCGTTCGCTGCACGGAATGCCGACTCCCCGAACGTATATGCCAACGCAGATTGAGTACATGCACAAGCTATTCGAAATTGTTGTGAGTACTATTCGGCAAAAGCAACGGCACCCAACTTCCGTGAGAGTGAGTCACTGTGGCCGAGAATCGGGACGAAACGACCAGCCTCAGGCCGTTGTACGCCGCCCGGGTGGCAGAAGACCTGGAGCGCAACGCCCAAGAACAGGAACGTCTCAGCAGCGAGGTGGCCGCACTTCAGGAGAAGCTGGAGACGCTCCGCCACGACCAGGCCCTTCTGATCACCATGCAGCAGGCGCTCGACAGCGCGGAGAAGGCGGGTGAAGCGGCGCCCGCCGGCTCCACCGGGGCCTCTCTTCCCCGTCAGACCACCCCTGTTGAGGAGAGCGGCAAGGAAAAGCCGAGCCGCGCAAGGAAGACGACGCCGAAGAAGAAGCCGACACCCGCCGCCCGATCTCCGCGCACACCCAAGGGCGACACCGGTCCGACGCTGCGCGACCTCGTGGTCGGCCACCTGAGCCAGGAGGGTGAGCCCCGCTCGGCCCTCGAGGTCACCGGCGCTCTGACCGGGACCCATCCGGACCGTGGCATCAAGATCACGGTTGTCCGGAGCACTCTGGAGGCTATGGTCGCCAAGGGCCAGGTCCGTCGCACCAAGCAGGGCAAGTCCGTCTTCTATTCGGCGGTTTCCGCCACGGCCGCGGCCGAGCCGCAGCCCGCGACCGCCTGACCGACGGTCTCGCGATGTCCGGTACGGGCGGTCGATCAGGACCTGCCCGTACCGGACTGGTTGCATTTACTGATGGTTGACGATCACCGCAGGCGTGCCGGGCCCAAGCCCTGTCGTATCACCATCCGGTGGGCGCCTGCCGGAGTCCCGGGGCCCACACCAACCTGGCCGCGATGATGAGGGGCTACCGGGTGGCCGAGTTCGCGGGCGACCCACCCAGCGGCCGGCAGTCGGGCAACGACACGAACCCCAGGTCGAGCGTGTCACCCGCTGTCCGACCCAACACCTCGCCCGTGTAGGTCTGACCCTGCAGAGCGAGTTCGAGGGAGACGGACCCGGCGAGGTGACGTGGTTCCACACCCGGACGACGCCAGGACCGGCGCCCCGGCAACACCCTCCGGCGCAGCGAACGCTCACCGGACTCGCTCAACCTCGTCCCCATAGGGGGTGGGAATGGACGAACAGATGGTCTTCGCATCCGTCACGTATGGCGAGGTGTGCCAGGGCTGCGGCGCGGACCTGGAGTGCCACGGTGTGCAGCTCCTCGTGGACGGCCGTTTGCGGTGGGACGTCGAGTCGATGTGTTCCGCCTGTGGAAGCGCGCTGTTCGCGTGTGGTGGCGACGTGCCGGGCGAACGGCGGGATCAGATGCTGTCCGAGCATGGACCGGCGACGCTGCACGTGATCAGTCCCTCGGCGAGGAATGTTGCGGTCATGCGGGTGCTGCGCGCCGAACTCGACATCGACCTGGTGGACGCCGAGGCCGTACTGCGCCGTGTGCGGAGCGGCGACTGCTCGGGGACACTTCCCGAGAGGGAACTCCTCTCCCGGAAGCTGCGCGCGGCGGGTCTCGCTGCCGTGGCCACTCGGTCATAGGTTCCTCCCCCCACCGGGTCCAGGCCAGGCCGCCTCCCGCGGGTGCCGTCGCAGGCGTCCGGGCGACCTGGACCCTACGCACTGTTGCATCTCAGCCACACGGAAGAGAAGAATGCACGTCTCTTCCGTACTGTCGTCATGACACCACTGTGCGGAAGTGACCGCTGCTGCTCGCACGGTACCTGGCCCGACAATACGTGCATTGGATTTCGCATACGCCGCGGGCTGGCGGCCTGTCGGCCGTGGCACCCAGAAAGGGGTCTGCGCATCATGTCCGAAACCAGTATGGCAACCACCGAGTTGACCTCGCAGTACAGCGCTCAGGTGGCCGGCGACCTCGAGCGCAACCTCAAAGAGCAGGAACGGCTCAGCGGTGAGATCCAGGCCCTGCAGCAGCAACTGGTCTCCGTGGAGCAGGACCACACCGTCCTGATGAAGATCCAGCAGGCCCTGGCTCTCCCGGAGACGCCCGCCGCGTCGGGGCCCGAGTCCGGTGCGGCGGTGCCTGCACCCCGTAAGAAAAGTGCGGCCGGGTCGGACGGCGCGAGCAAGCGGGTGAAGGCCAAGAAGTCCCCCGCTCCCGGGCGCAAGAGTGCCGGAAAGAAGAGCGCCGTGGCGGCGGCCGCCTCGCCGGCGACGCCGCCCACCCTCGTCGACCTCGTTCGCCGACACCTGACGGACCAGGGCGAACCCCGTTCCGCCGCCGAGGTCACCACCGCGCTGACCCAGCAACACCCCGAGCGCACCGTCAGGACGACTGTCGTGCGCAGCACGCTCGAAGGGCTCGTCGCCAAGAACCAGGCCCAGCGCAGCAAGCAGGGGACGTCCGTCTTCTACACCGCCTCCGAATCCGCCGGGACCGCCGAGCCGGCCACGAACGCCGGACAGAGCCCCGAGTCCCCCTGACGGGATCCCACGGCCGACGACGAACCCGGCAGCGCAAGGGCGCTCAGGTCCTGGCCCATCGGGCCACCCCGACCGACGTGTTGGGCTGCCTGGGTCCTCGTGTCGTCAGTCGGTATCGGTCCTTTTCTCAAGGCGGCTGCCGTCTCGAAGGGCGATCGACATCAGGTCGCTGGGGGCGTCCAGTTCCAGGCGGTGCCAGCGGCCGCGGGGAACGATCACCGCCGAGCCCGGCGACAGCTGCACCATCTCCTCGGTGCCGTCGGGGGCGGTGGGACGGAAGTAGAGGCGGACGCCTCCGGTCAGACAGCACACAGCCTCCTCGGCCTCGGGGTGGATCTCCCAGTGGTCGGCGTGGACGTCGGTGTCGGTCTCGACGTGGAAGGCGGCCATCTGCCAGGCGCCGGAGTCGCTGCTCGTCGTCCGCCGTTCGCCGGCTCGGACGCCGCCGTCGGGGTGGAAGTGCAACGCAGAGGCGAACAGGTCGACGGGGGGCGTCGTCACGATCGTGTTCCTTCCAGGTGGTTGTCTGCGGTGTCGCCGGAGCGGAGGGCGGGTGCGAAGGGCCGGCTGCGGGGCAGGACGCCGATGGCGACGGCTGCCGCGAGGACGAAGAGGACGGCGGTCATCGCCAGGCCCAGGGCGTAGCCGTCGTTGAGCGCAGCAGGGCCGGTGGCCGAGCCGGTGCGGTGTGCGGCGACAGTGGCCAGAGCTGCCAGGCCCACGCAACCGCCCAGCTGGCGGGAGCTGTTGAAGACGCCGGATGCCATTCCGGCCTCGTGGGGAGCGACCCCGGTGGTCGCGGCGGCGGCGATCGGAGCCAGCACCAGTCCGGCACCGACGCTGGTGAAGAGGGACGGGCCGAGCACATCGGTGAGGAATCCGCCCCGGGGGCTGATGAGGGAGAACCAGGCCAGACCCACGGTGGCCAGCAGGGCACCTGGCACCAGGGAGGCTCGGGGTCCACGGCCGGCGGTGATGCGGGTCGCGACGACGGTACCGACGACCAGCCCCACGGAGAAGGGCAGGAATCCGGCACCGGTCGCCGCCGCACCCATGCCCAGGACCTGCTGCATGTAGAGGGACACGAAGTAGAACGCCGAGAACTGCCCGGCCGCGGCCAGGAACACCAATGCGTTCGCGCCTGCCACCCAACGGCTGCGCAGCAGGCCCAGGCGCAACAGCGGTGACGGTGTGCGTGATTCGATGCAGGCGAAGGCGGTGAGCAGTGCGACCGCGGTGGCGAGACTCCCCCACGTCGTGGGCGCCCCCCACCCGACTGCGTCCGTGTGCACGACACCGAACACCAGGAGCCCGACCCCGCTGGTCGCGAGGACCGCGCCGAGTGCGTCCAGCCGTTCACCCCGGGCAGGTCGGGCAACGTCCGCCGGCGTGGCGGACACCAGGGCGAGAGCCAGCGCCACGATGGGCACGTTGACCAGCATGACCCAGCGCCAGCCCGCGTACTCGGTCAGCAACCCGCCTGCCAGCACGCCCAGCGCGCCGCCCGCGGCGTTCACCGCGCTCCACACCCCGAGCGCGCGCACGCGCCGGCGGCCCTCCGGGAAGGTGGTGGTGATCATTGCCAGTGCGGCAGGGGCGGCCGCGGCGGCGCCCATTCCCTGGCCGGCACGGGCGGCGATCAATTGCCAAGGGGCCTGGGCCAGTCCGCCCGCGAGCGAGCACAGTCCGAAGGCGGACAGGCCGAGCACGAGCAGCCGGCGCCGGCCGTACAGGTCGCAGGTCCGGCCGCCCAGCAGCAGGAACCCGCCGAAGGCGAGCGCGTAGATGTGCACGACCCACGACAGATCCAGCGGGGCGAATCCCAGCCCGGCACGGATCGCGGGGAGTGCGACGTTGACCACCGCCATGTCCAGGGCGGCGACGAACTGGGCCACCGCCGCGGCGGCCAGCACCACTCCAGGGCGCCCCTCTAAGTTTCTATACATGTATGAAAACTAGCGCGAGCTGATCCTCCTTGTCGACACCTGGGGGATGATGGGGGCATGTCGCAACCGTCCGCACCGCGCAAGTCCCCTGGCCGGCCTGCCCGTATCTCACGCGAAGAGATCATCGAGACGGGCCGCCGCATCGCGACCGAGGAAGGTGTGGACCGACTGACCATGCGGCGGCTGGCCAAGGACATCGGCAGCACACCGATGGCGCTCTACCATCACGTCCGGGACAAGGAAGAACTGCTCGTCCTCCTGCTGGACGACTACGCCACGCGGACCTTCCGCCGACCCGACCCGCCCGCCGATCCCCGCGAGCGTGTCGTCGTCGCGGCAGCAGTGATCCATGAGGTGCTCGCCGCCTGCCCCTGGATCGTGGAAGTGCTGACCGCGGACGATCTGATGTCCACGTCCGCCCTCTGGTTCGTCGAGCAGATCGTCGACGGACTGGTGGAGTGCGGACTGACCCCGGAGCGGGCGGTGCACGGTTACCGCGCGATCTGGTACTACACCGCCGGCGAGATCGTGGTCCGGACGGCAGCGGCCCGACGCCGTGCGGCCGATCAGCGTCCGACCTACCGGGAGCAGGTCTTCGCGGAACTCGACCCGGGCGAGTATCCCCGGTTGGCGCAGGTGGCCGACCGTTGGGCACCGCTGACCGCAGAAGACACCTACCTGATCCAGCTCCGCGCTCTGGTGGAGGGTCTTCTGATCACCCGGTGACCCGGACGTGCACCTCGTGGACAAAGACGTGGCCCGTGACCGCCACGGCGCGCAGCGCCACCAACGCCCGGCCAGGCTGCGGTTGTGGCGTCCTCCACGCCACACCGGCCCACGGAACCGGGCGGCAGTGTGCCGTCCTCACTGCCCGCCGCGACCGTCCAGGAGAGCGGTGACCTGTGGGCGGATTACCTCCCAGGCGGCGGCCGGCAGGTCACCCAGTGCCGATGCACGCAGCGCGTCAAGCGTCCGAGCGGCCTCGGCGGCACAGGCCGTGGCCCCGCCGAGCACCTCATACCCGTCGCGCACGGCGACGCGAAGCAGGTCGCCCCCACCGTCGCCGGGTTGCAGTGCCGAGGCGACGACGAGGGGCGGCGGCCCGCCCGCCTCGGCCGGCAGCTTGCGGTACGCGGTGGCGATCGGCTCACGCCAGTGGAGGCTGAGCAGCACGGGACGTTTGGCCACCACCTCGGCCAGATCCGTCTCGTGCACACCCTCGGAGTCGAGCACCGTCGCGCGGGCGTCCAGAACAAGTGCCGCGGGCAGCAGGCAGCGCAGGGTGCTGCCGACGATGTTCCCCCCGACGGTCGCCGTCCGCCGCACGGCCCCGGTGCCCACCGTGGCGGCCGCCAGACGCAGGACGTCCGGCACCCGGTCGTCGATCCGGCTCAGGACCACGGCCGCGCCCAACGTACCGGACCCCATGACGTTGGCTTGCGGCAACTCGCGCAGGGACACGGCCCGTTCCGGGAACCCGTCCCGCTGCCACGTGGCCCACACGAGCGTGGCCCCGCCGATCGGCACGGCCCCCTCGGCCAGACACTCCTGCGCTTCGGATATGGATGTGGGCAGACGCAGATGCACGGCGACTGACCTGCCTTTCTGGGGAGTTGGACGACGGACGGACGGCACCCGGGCCATCTGCCCGCCGACAGGGCAGTCTTCTCGCATGAGCGGGGGCGCGTACAGGGCTCACGCGAGCATGCCGCACGTCTTCGCCGCACACGCGGCGAACGACGCGGACCTGCCCACGCGGTGCCATGGAAGGCGCGGGCACGGGCGGGCGGCGACGTGTCGCGCCGCCTTCGTCTCCGTCTCGGGCTCCGGCTCGGGCTCGGGCTCGGGCTCGGGCTCCAGCTCCGGCTCCGGCTCCGGTCACATCCACACCCGCGCCCCGTGACGAGGCGCCTGGACGCGCCTCGGTGGCAGAGCCGTCGAGTCAGCGCTGCGGTCGGTCCGTGGCGTGGGTGTCCGCGAAGTCCCAGACCACCGGCAGGAGTTGCTCGGGTGTCTCCGTCTGGGGCATGTGGCCCGTGCCGTGCAGCAGACGGAACTCCGCGCCGGGGATGGCCTTCGCGTAGGCCCGCCCGTAGTCGGCGTCCACGACCTGGTCGCCCGCGCCCCACGCGACGAGGGTCGGGTGGGCGACCTTGGCCAGGCGGTCGGGCAGGGTCGGGTCGGCCATTGCGTGCGGGCCCGAATAGATCTGCAGCGTGGCGCGGTTGGCGGCCACGATCGCCCGCTGCGCCTCGGACAGCTTGGCCGGGTCGAAGCGGAACTTCGAGGGGTCGTAGTAGGAGAGGCGGGACAGCTCGACCGGAGTCAGTCCGAAGGTGTCGGCGATCGGGTGGCCGGAGACGGAGATGCCGACCGCGTTGACGAGGGTGACACTGCTGATCCGGTCGCTGCCCAGTGCCGCCAGCTCTGCCGCGATCCAGCCGCCTATGGAGTTGCCGACGACGGCGACGTCCCGCAGGCGGAGGTCGTCGAGCAACTGCGCGTACAAGCGGGCGAGGGTTGTGACGTCGGTCAGCCATGCGCGGCGGGGAGTGCCGTCGAATCCGGGGTGGACGGGGGCGATCACTCTGGCCGGCCGCTGCTCGGCCAGGAGCCCGGCGAACCCGGCGACGGCCTGCGGTCCGGCCCCTCCGTGCAGGAGCAGGAAGGGGTGCCCCTGAGCACCTCCGTGGAGGTCGACGGTGACGTCGACGGTGCCCTGGTCGAGTGTGAGCGTGTGGGTGCTGCGGGCCATTCGATGCTCCTGAAGTGAGTCGCGCGGAGGGAGAAGTGACCCTCACGCGTAGTCGGTTGCGGGAACGGTGGCGTAGCGGCTCATCACCGCTACGGTCGACTCCGGGGTCGGTTGGTGACCGTCGGCGATCATGCTCCGGAGGTCCCGGAAGTACTGGACGTACAGGTCGGGCGTGAAGGTGTTGAGGATGACCGCCGGCTCGTCACCGGGATTGGCGAAGGTGTGCGGGGCTCCGGGTGGGATCATCGCGAGTGTGCCGGCCGGGGCCACGTGGGTCGTCTCGCCGACGGTGAAGTGCACGGTGCCGGACACGACGTAGAAGCCCTCGTCGTGCCGGGCGTGGCGGTGCTGTGGCGGGCCCTGGGTGTGCGGGGCGAGGGTGATCTCTCCGATGCCGAGGCGGTGCCCGGTGGTGCTGCCGTCCTCCAGGATGCGCATCTGTGTGGGGCCCAGCTGGATCGTCTCGCCGCCGTCCGGGCCGACCACGGAAACCCTGACCATGACTGCCTCCTTCATGAGAGCCAACTCTCATGAGAGTACGGAGGTCGGACTCCCTCATGCAAGTGAACTCTCATAACGAGGGCTGACTGCTATGATGCTATTGAGTGGACAAAAGGAGGGGTTCTTCGATGAAGGCGCAGGTCGGCACCGGTCGCACCCACCAGAAGCAGCGCACGCGCACAGCCATCGTGGCGGCCGCCCGTGAACTCATCACCACGGGCGCCGACGTGACCATGCCCGCCATCGCCCAGGCGGCCCTGGTGTCGGAGGCCACTGCCTACCGGTACTTCCCCGACCTCCCCTCGCTGATCAGCGAAGCCCTGGCCGGCGCCTGGCCGCCTCCCGCCGAGGCCTTCGAACCCCTGGGGGACTGCTCCGACCCGGTCCAACGCGTGGCCTTCGCCTGCGATTTCCTGCTCCGCGGCGTGCTCGCCCGGCAGGGGGCGGTGCGAGCGATGATCGCGGCCACCGTCACCCGGCCCGACACCGCCGGCGCACGCCCCGGCATACGATTCGGCCTGATCGACCACGCGCTCCTGCCCCTCGAGGACACGCTCGGGGCGACGGACCCGGCAGGACTTGCCCAACTCAAGCGCGACTTGGCGCTGGTCGTGAGCGCAGAGGCACTCTTCACCCTGACCGACCTGTGCCGGCTCGACCCCGACGATGCCATCGCCAGCGCCGTGCGCACCGCGACCACGCTGACCGAGGCCGCCGTCGGGGCCATCGCGTAGGGCGGCGTCGGCGGCAGCCGCAGGCCGCGATCGGGTGGACGTTCTGGTGCACATCGAGGGCGGCTTCACGGCTGCCGAACCTGCCCGCCGGTGTACCGAGTTCCGCACCGCGGATCGCCGTCGCCACGATGGCGGAGCCGCCCTCCAGAAGGTGGCCGCGGTGCCCGGCGTCAAGGCCGTTCGCACCCGTGCGCGGGGGTGGCGTCCGGGACGGTCACGCCTGGCGGGCACCGCATCGGACGCGGGGAGACAAGTCACGGGCTCGGCCGGGACCCCGTGACGGCGCCGACGGAGCGACGGCTCTTCCGGGCGGCACTCGGAGGTGCGTTTCCGGAACCGGCGCCCTCACGCCTGCGGGTCTTGCTCGGCCTGCTCGCCGACGGCCCCTCGGGTGAGCAGCAGGAGGGCGTCGACCAGGTCGTCCGCGGGGCTGCCGGTCGCCAGACGGCGTAGTTGCAGCCCCATCACGAGGGCGACCGTGGTGGCCGCGAGGCGCTCGGCGTCCGGGACGCCCAGAGCGGTGAGGATCCGGGTGGCGAGCCGGTCGTAGGCCCGGAACGCCTCCGCCGCGGCTTCCCGGAGTCGCTCGTCGCGCCCGGCGTGGAGGTACAGCTCGAAGGGCGCGAGATGGGCGCTGTCGAGTGCCGTGCCGCACGCGACCTGGCCGGCCAGGGACGCCGCGTCCTCGACGTCGATGCCCTCGGTCTGGCACTGGTCGGCCAGCTCGGTGAAGTGCCGTGCCTCCTCGCGGACGAAGTAGAGCAGGCTCTCCCGCAGCAGGTCGTGCTGGGTCTCGAAGTGATAGGTGACCGAGCCGAGCGAGACTCCGGCTTCCTTGGCGATCCGGCGGTTGGTGACCGCCGCTACACCGTCCTCGCCGATGATCTGCAGGACAGCTGTGATGATGCGCTGGCGCGTCGGGGCGGAGGGAGCGTCGTTCGGCATGCCGTTCATTGTCCCAGCCCGGAGTCGGCCGTCGTCAGCCGGGTAATGGGCGGTGCCCGTGTCGCTGCCGGTCACAGCTCTCCCCGCCCGGCCGCCCCACCGGTCACACCCTGGTCGGACCGGGCACGTCACCGGCCACCCGCTCAGCAGACCGGACGCCTCACCGGCCACCCGCTCGGCCGACCGGACGCCTCACCGGCCACCCGCTCGGCCGACCGGACGCCACCACCGGTCACCCCGTCGTCCGACCGGACGCCATCACCGGATCGCGACCACCACGTGACTGTCGCCGTACTGCCAGACGGGACCGGCGTGCCGGAAGCCCGCCTGCCGCAGCAGCCTCAGGTGCGCGGACAGGGGCAGGCCCGGGGTGCCGTCGGTTGCGGTCCCTTGCCCTCGGCTGTCGCGTTCGGCGAGGAGGTCGGCCAGTTCGGGGTCTTCGGCGACGGCCGTCCACCAAGAGATCCAGTCCTCGTGGGCGAAGGCCCGCTGCCGTTCTGCCCGGCGGCGTCCGACGCACCGGGCGACAGGGGCGAGTGCGGAGTCACCCTGGGGAAGGTGGTCGCCGTTGACCAGGATGCCGCCGGACCGCAGCAGCGACGCCAACTCCCGGTAGGTGCGGCGCAGGGCGTGCGGGCTCAGGTAGTGCAGTGCCGTCGTCGACACGGCCGCGTCCAGGGGGCGGTCGAGGCACAGAGCCGTGGTCCAGCCCGGCGCACCGATCTCCGCGTCGACGTAGCGGGCCGCGTCCGCGTGGTGGGTGCGGGCCAGTTCCAGCAGCAGCGGGTCCCGGTCCACGGCCACGATGTCCGCGTCCGGCAGCCGCCGGGCGAGCCGCGCCGCCAGCGAGCCGGGCCCGCAGCCGAGGTCCGCGACCAGGGGCCGGTCCGGGCGCCCGGCGGTGCTGTGCTCGACGACGTCGGCGATGACCGTGAAGCGCTCATCCCGGTCGACGGCATACCGTTGCTGCTGGCGTTCCCAGCGCTCCACCCACCGCTCGGCCGCCGCCAGGCTCAGCCCCATCCGGTCGTCCCACCTTGCCGTCTCGCGCCTTGACTCTCGTGTCCGGCGCCGACCCTACAGGCGGAAACGGTTTCCATTACGTGCCCGATGGGTCATGTCACCCCAAGGTGGCGAGGACGGCCAACAGGCGTTCCACCTCCTCGAAGCTGTTGTATACGTGCAGGCTCACCCGCACCGACTCGCTCTTCTCCCCCGCGCTGCCCTGACAGTGACTGTCGGACCGGACCATGAAGCCATGACTGAAGAGGACGAAGCCCAGGTCGCCGGAGTCGATGTCGCGGTGCCGGAAGGTGACGATGCCCCGCCGCCGCTGTACGGGCGAGTCGGCCGCGAGACTCGTGCCGCAGCCGAGGACTTCGTAGGCGTCGAGGTGACGCAGCCCTTCGGTGAGCCGGGCCGCCAGCGCCACCGTCCACCGTTCGATCCGGTCGGTCCCGGCCGCCTCCAGCCAGTCCAGCGCCGCGGCCAGAGAGGCGATGCCTGCGGTGTTGGGCGTGCCGGACCATCCGCCGGGGGTGAACGCCGGTCCACGTGCCTGGCGCGCCCAGACGGCTCCCGATCCGGGCAGGGCCATGGCCTTGTGTCCCGAGAAGACGACGAAGTCGACGTCCAGCGCGGCCAGGTCCACCGGCAGATGGCCGATGCTCTGGGCGGCGTCCAGGCAGATCACGGCATTCGGTCCGACCGCCCGGCGGATGCGGTGGACGTTCATGTCGCCGCCGTAGACGTGGTGGACGTGGGTGACGGCGACCCATCTGGTGCGCGGTCCGGCGATGTCCGCCAGCGCGGTGTGGTCGTAGTCGCCCGAGGACCGCTGGTACGGCATGGGAAGGACCGTGACGTGGACGCCCTGACGGCCCAGTTGCTGCTGGGTCTCCAGCCAGGGCGAGATGTTGGCCTGGTGGTCGGCGACGGGGACGACGATCTCGTCCCCGTCGGAGAGGAACGGGGGCAGCCAGTCCCGTGCGATGGTGCGCAGTCCCTCGGTGGCGCCGCTGGTGAAGTGCACGGTGGACCGCTCGGGAACCGGGTCGCGCAGGAACCGCTTGATCCGGTCGCGGGTCTGCTCGACCAGGGTCGTGGTCCGGTTGGCCCAGGTGTAGGTGCCTCGCCCGGCATTGGCGTTGGCCGTGGTGAGGTAGGTCTGGACGGCGTCGAGCACGGCCCATGGCTTCTGGGCGGTGGCCGCGCTGTCCAGGTAGGCCAGGTCCGGGTGCCCGGTGATGATCGGGAACTGGGCGCGCAGTTCTTGGTGCCACGCCGTCAGCTCATCGGCCGTGGCCGCACAGTCGGGTACGGTCACGGCGCTCAGTCCCGTACCAGGGGCGCGCCCGCGTCGCGCCAGGCGATGATGCCGCCGGTGAGACTGCGGACGTCCGGGTGTCCCATTCGGGTCAGCAGCGCGGCGTAGCGGGCGGACTGCTCACCTACCGGGCAGGCGAGCAGCACGGGGCGGCTGCGGCTGAAGGGCAGGCCGCCGTGGAGCAGTTCCTCGAAGAGTGTGTCGACGACGTTGACCGACCCGTCGATGTGCAGGGCCGCGTAGGCGGAGGGGCTGCGCAGATCGACCACGAGGGGCCGGCCGGTGGCGATCCACGCCTGGGCCTCGGCGACATCGACGGCGGGGGCTGCACGTATCTCGGCGTCGGACAGGTCGGCGGGTGCGTTCCTGCTGCGGGGGCGGCCGAACAGGTCGGGGCGCCGCCTGCGGACGTAGCTCAGATAGCTCTCGACCCGGTCGCAAACGATGAATACGGCTGTCTGATGCTCAGTCAATTCAGCATCGATGGTGAGCAGTTGGCGTATGGCTCCGAAGTAGGCGGCTCCACCGGTGGGGCCGGCCAGGATACCGCAGCGGCGGTTCAGGGTCAGCATGCCCTCGATCGCGTCGTCGGCGCTCACCGCGTCGATCGTGTCGTAGGTGCCGGGGTCGAACAGCCCCACCTCGTGGGCCTCGTCGATGGTGCGGATGCCGGGGATGAAGTCGGACTTGGCCGCCACCAGTCCGACGACCCGCACGGCGGGGTCGTGTTCGCGCAGGACCCGGGCGACGCCGGTGGAGGATCCGGCGGTGCCCACGCAGGCGATGAACCAGTCGGGTGCACGGCCGTCCAGGTCCTTGACGATCTCCGGACCGGTGCCGGTGAGATGGGCCTCGGTGTTGCGCGGATTGAAGTACTGGTCGGTGTGCAGGTAGGCGCTGCCGGGCTCGGAGAGCGTGCGGTGGAAGAGGGTGAGCGGGTCGTCGTTGGCGGTGGGATCTAGGCATTCGCTCTGGCCGGGCAGCTCCTCGATCTCGGCGCCGAGCAGCAGCAGGAGGTCCTTGATCTCCGGGATGCGCATCCGGTTGGTGACGCTCTTGAAGCACAGGCCGTGCATCCCCGCGAGCACGGCCAGGGCCTTGGCGGTGTTGCCGCTGGACAGCTCCACGACCTGGCGGCCGCTGTCGGCGGCGCCGGCGAGGTGGGGGCGCGCCATGTTCCAGGCGGCCCGGTCCTTGACCGACCCGAACGGGTTGAGCAGCTCCAGCTTGGCGTACAGATCGATGTGCCGCAGACCGTGCACGGCCGGGTCGATGCGCACCAGCGGCGTGTTGCCGATGGCGTCGGTGATGCTGTCGTACCTCACTGCGCTCCCCCCACGGAAGTGGTCGGCCAGTACTGATCGTCCAGGCACCACCGCCACGAGCCGCCCTCCTGCCAGGCGGCGATCTTGCGGCCCACTGGCTGGTGCTGGGCGCGGGTGGCGTGGAAGTCCATGCAGTAGGCGGCGGTGTTCGTGAAGGCCATCAGGTCGCCCGGCTCGGGTCGGCGGGGCAGGAAGACGGTCCGTCGTGTGATGAGGTCCGCCTCCAGGCACAGGCTGCCGAAGAGATGGACGGCGACCGGGTGCGGACCGGGGCCGGTGCGGGCCGTGTCCCGCGGCAGGAGGACGGGGTCCACGAGCACCCCGTGCTCCTCCAGGGCGATGTCGTCGGCCTTCGCCTCCAGCCGTACGAGGAGTTCCCCTCCGGCCTGCTGGGTGCGCACCTCCAGCACTCTGGCGAGCGTCAGCCCGCACTGGTCCACCAGCGCCCGCCCGGGTTCGGTGTGCAGGTCGTGGAGGTGCTCCAGCAGCAGGGCGGCCAGCGGTCGGCCGCCGAACGAAGCGGCGGGGCGGGTGAGCAGTTCGTCGAGGTAGCGGGCTCCGGCGACCGGCCGGTGGGCCGGGTAGAGCCCGAGCGCGCCGCGCAGCGTGCCGCCCTCGTTGCGCAGCCCGTAGCCGTGCCCGCCCCAGGTCAGCGGTGGGCGGGTGCCGAGGACGGCCGCGGTCAGCTCGGTCGTGTAACGCTCCCACTGCCCGCCGTCGGCGACGTAGCCGACGCCGAATCCGCCGCCGATGTCCACGGCCGACGGCCGCAGTCCGCGGTTTCGGCACTCCTCCAGCACCCCCAGGCAGCCTTCGAGCGCCACGGCCTTCTCGTCGAGGCTGGTGGTGTCCAGGTGGTAGGCCACGCCGACCAGGTCGACGACGTCACGGTGGCGTTCGACGGCGTCCAGGAGCGGCTCCGACTCGCCTACGGGCGAGCCGAAACGGCTGCGCCGGCTCAGGATTCGCACACCGGCGTTCTCGAACCCCGACAGCCGTAACAGGATGCGGCAGGGGGGCAGCGCGTGGCGCCGCACCACAGCGGCCAGTTGCGCCAGCTCACCGGGGCTGTCGATGCCGACCGTGACCGATGTACGAGCGGCCAGCCAGAGGAACTCCGGGTTCTTCGGTCCGGTGGCGGTGATGCGGTCGGGGGTGAGGCCGGCGCCGAGGGCGTGCTGCAGTTCTCCCAGCGAGGCGACGTCCACGCCGGCGTCCGTGGCGGCCAGCCGCCTCAGCAGGGCGCTGGACCGGTTGGCCTTGTGCGCGAAGAAGATCTGACCGGAAAGGCGATGGCTGCGGTACACCGATCGAAACCGCTGCAGGTTGTCGGCGATCTGGTCGGGTACGACCACATGGAGCGGCGAGCCGAGGGCGTCGGTGAGCGTGTGCAGCAGCCCGGGCGAGTCGAGCAGGGACCGCAGCCGCTGTTCCAGCCGCGGTTCGAGGTACAGGGGCTGCCCGCCCATGCCCGGTCCCCTCCCCCGTGCCCAGGGCCCGGCATCCCGGGCACAGTTGACCGCTCCCCGCAGTTCGCCGTATCCCTTCCCCTCAGCGATCGCTTTACGCCCTGTACCTCCCGTGGTGAGTGGTACGTCGGCCGTTTTCGGCACATCCGGAGACCGGACCTTGGCCTCCGCCCGCCCGATGGCGCGCCGGGCGGCCGTATCAGCCTCCTGAGCGCAGGGCGCGGGAGAGCCCGAGGACGGCCGTGCGGACGGCGGGGACCGGCCGGACCGGGCCGGAAGCGTGAGCGGGGTACGGCCACCGAGAGGGCGGCCACGGCCTCCCGAAGACCTCGAACATGGCCCCGCGTCCTCCACTAGAACGGCACGTGGTCCGGTGCGGGGCTCGACGCCACGACACCGTCCAGCACCCGGTCCCGGAGCTGGACCACGAGCCCCTCGATCGCTTTGACCACAGACACGACGACATGCTCCGGCTCGCCGGCGGCGACCGCGGCCTCGGCATCCTCCAGAAGCCGCAGGGCGTCACCGGCCAGCTCGGCCCGGACGGCGCGTTCCCGTGCGCTGCAACCGGTCAGGCACTCGGGCCCAAGGGCGATGGCCAGGCCTTCCAACTGGGCTCGGGAGCAGACCAGTTGTTCCATCACTGCTTCAAGTCGTTCTGACAGCACGCTTCTTGAACGACCCACCCCCCACCGAGGTCACAGATCGTAAAAGTGCGCATGGCCGACTTCCCCGGCGGGGGAGAAATTCGGATGCATCACATGGCTGCGACACGGTAGCTTCCGGTCGGAAATCAGCCATTGAAGATGCCGCATGCCTGGCGGCGTGACGCCACAACCTGCCTGCCCCATAGGGAAGTTCACACCTCCGGCGGGATTCTTGAAGGAATGACAACGGTGTCTCACATCAGGGTGCGGCGGATGTGACGGCGTGACCCGAGTCACTATGATCGGATCTCAAGACAACCATTCGACCGGCCCGATCGTGCATGCCGGTCGGGGTCGCCGATGCCAGGGTCCGCTCCCCGGGCGGCGGTGATCTTCCCATCCAGGAGGACCCCCCGATGTTCCGACGTATTGGAACAGCTGTCGTCCGTCATCCCGTCTGGACGATAGTCGCCTGGCTGATCGCGGCGGTGGCCATCGTCGCCACGGCTCC
>NZ_JBFAET010000128.1:0-25756 GCF_040642095.1 Streptomyces sp. NPDC020362 | reverse complement strand
TGGGGGGGGCGGCGCGCCCGGCGGGGGTCCGGGGCGGAGCCCCGTAGGGGTGGCGCTCGACTCAAGACGGATGGGCGGTGGGAAGACACGCGCCCGGGGTGGAACCGGCCTCAGCCACGGCCCCCGCGCTTGGGATCCAGCAGCCCCGCCCGCCGCAGAGCATCGGCCATCGCGCTGTTGGCCGGCGCGGCCGCCTGACGCCCACCGCGGTCACCCCCACCACGGCCCTGCCGCTGTCCCTGTCCTTGCCGCTGTCCCTGTCCCTGCCGCTGCTGAGGCGGCCGGGCACCGCCCCCACGCTGCTGTCGGCCGCCGCCCCCCTGCCCCTGCGCGGCGGCCTCGTCGTCCAGCCGGAGCGTCAATGCGATGCGCTTGCGCGGAATGTCCACGTCGAGCACCTTGACCTTGACGATGTCCCCGGGCTTCACCACGTCGCGCGGGTCCTTGACGAAGGTCTTGGACATCGCGGAGACGTGCACCAGCCCGTCCTGGTGGACACCGACGTCCACGAACGCCCCGAAGGCCGCCACGTTCGTGACCACACCCTCCAGGACCATCCCGGCGGACAGGTCGGAGATCTTCTCCACGCCCTCCTTGAAGGTGGCCGTCTTGAAGGCGGGACGAGGGTCACGCCCCGGCTTCTCCAGCTCCTTCAGGATGTCGGTGACCGTCGGCAGACCGAACGTGTCGTCCACGAAGTCCGCCGGCCGCAGCGAGCGCAGCACACCGGTGTTGCCGATGAGGGAGGCGACCTCCTGCCCCGCCGTCTTCACCATGCGCCGCACCACCGGATACGCCTCCGGGTGCACGCTGGAGGCGTCCAGCGGGTCGTCGCCGCCCCGGATCCGCAGGAAGCCCGCGCACT
This sequence comes from Streptomyces sp. NPDC020362, assembly GCF_040642095.1. Lineage (NCBI taxonomy): Bacteria > Bacillati > Actinomycetota > Actinomycetes > Kitasatosporales > Streptomycetaceae > Streptomyces > Streptomyces sp. NPDC020362. The sequence goes on along the minus strand of NZ_JBFAET010000128.1, from coordinate 24,891 downwards.
GCTCGTACGCCTTCGGACCGAGCCGCGCGACCTTCTTCAGCGCGGAGCGCGAGGTGAACGGCCCGTTCGCGTCCCGGTGCGCCACGATGTTCTCGGCGAGACCGGACGAGATGCCCGACACCCGCGACAGCAGCGGCACGGAGGCGGTGTTGACGTCCACGCCGACGCCGTTCACACAGTCCTCGACGACCGCGTCCAGCGAGCGGGACAGCTTCACCTCGGACAGGTCGTGCTGGTACTGGCCGACACCGATCGACTTCGGGTCGATCTTCACCAGCTCGGCCAGCGGGTCCTGCAGCCGGCGGGCGATGGAGACCGCGCCGCGCAGCGACACGTCCATGTCGGGGAATTCCTGCGAGGCGTACTGCGACGCCGAGTACACGGACGCGCCCGCCTCGGACACCATCACCTTGGTGAGCTTCAACTCCGGGTGCTTGGAGATGAGTTCACCGGCGAGCTTGTCGGTCTCGCGGGAGGCGGTGCCGTTGCCGATGGCGACCAGATCGACCGCGTGTTCCTTCGCGAGCCGGGCGAGCCTGGCGATCGCCTCGTCCCACTTGTTGGCCGGGACGTGCGGGTAGATCACGTCCGTGGCGACGACCTTGCCGGTGGCGTCGACCACCGCGACCTTCACACCCGTACGGAAGCCGGGGTCCAGGCCCAGCGTCGCGCGCGTGCCGGCGGGAGCGGCCAGCAGCAGGTCCCGCAGGTTCGCCGCGAACACGTTGACCGCCTCGTCCTCGGCGGCCGTCCGCAGCCGAAGGCGCAGGTCGATGCCGAGGTGCACCAGGATCCGGGTGCGCCAGGCCCAGCGGACCGTGTCCGTCAGCCACTTGTCGGCGGGACGGCCGCGATCGCCGATGGCGAACTTCGCGGCGATGATCCCCTCGTACGAGGAGGGCCCGTCGGTGGGCTCCTCCGGCTCCAGGACGAGGTCCAGGACCTCCTCCTTCTCGCCGCGCAGCATCGCCAGGATCCGGTGGGAGGGCAGCTCGGTGAACGGCTCGGCGAAGTCGAAGTAGTCGGCGAACTTGGCGCCCGCCTCCTCCTTGCCCTCCCGCACCTTGGCGGCCAGCCGCCCGCGCACCCACATGCGCTCGCGCACCTCGCCGATCAGGTCGGCGTCCTCCGAGAACCGCTCGGTGAGGATGGCCCGCGCGCCCTCCAGCGCGGCCTGCGGATCGGCGACACCCTTGTCGGAGTCGACGAACGCGGCAGCGGCGGCGAGGGGTTCCACGGTCGGGTCGCCCAGCAGACCCTCGGCCAGCGGCTCCAGCCCTGCCTCGCGCGCGATCTGCGCCTTGGTCCGCCGCTTGGGCTTGTAGGGCAGATAGATGTCCTCGAGCCGGGCCTTGGTCTCAGCGCCCCGGATCTGCGCAGCCAGCTCCTCGGTGAGCTTGCCCTGCTCGCGCACCGACTCCAGGATCGCGGTCCGCCGCTCCTCCAGCTCCCGCAGATAGCGCAGCCGCTCCTCGAGCGTGCGCAGCTGCGCGTCGTCGAGCATCTCGGTCGCTTCCTTGCGGTAGCGGGCGATGAAGGGCACCGTCGAACCGCCGTCGAGCAGCTCCACCGCGGCCTTCACCTGCCGCTCCCGTACGCCGAGTTCCTCGGCGATCCTGCCTTCGATGGACCCTACGAGGGGTGTCGTCACGATCCCGTACCGCCTTCTCCACTGAGGTTGCGCGGCAATTGTGGCAGGTGACACCGACAACCGGGGATCAGGGCGCCCCGGCGGGCCGCCGTGCCGCGTGGAGCCCGGACACCGTACCCGACAGCGCACCGCACACGGGGCTGCACACTGCGCATGCGCCGACCCGTCCGGCGCGCCCACGGGGCATGGCAGGAAAGGTGGGAATCTCGGCATTGCGGCCGTGCTCCGATCCTCGAAGAATCGAAGACATGCGGCAGCGAACGCTTCTCTTCGTCTTCTTCGACGGTGTGCAGAGCCTCGACGTCACCGGGCCCCTGGAGGTGTTCGCCGGTGCCGAGCAGCACACGCCCGGGACGTACCGCATCCGCACGGCCTCCCTGGACGGCGGCCCCGTGCGCACCTCCAGCGGTCTGACCCTCGTACCGGACGAGGCGCTCGCGCAGGCGCCCGAACCGCACACCCTGCTGGTCCCCGGCGGCCCGGGCACCCGCATCCCGGATCCGCGGCTGACCGCCTGGCTGCGCACGCACGGCCCGCGCGCGCGGCGCCTCGTCTCCGTATGCACCGGAGCGGCCCTGCTGGCCGCCGCGGGGCTGCTCGACGGCCGACGGGCGACGACCCACTGGGCCTACTGCGACAAGCTCGCCCGCGACCACCCGGCCGTGCAGGTGGACCCCGAGCCGATCTATGTGCGCGACGGAGACGTCTCCACCTCGGCGGGCGTGACCTCCGGCATCGACCTCGCCCTGGCCCTCGTCGAGGAGGACCTGGGCCGGGGCGTCGCGCTCGACGTCGCCCGGCACCTGGTGGTCTTTCTGCGCCGCCCCGGCAACCAGGCGCAGTTCAGCGCCCAGCTCGCCGCCCAGACCGCGCAGCGCGAGCCCCTCCGGGACGTGCAGCAGTGGATCACCGAGCACCCCGCGGGTGACCTGACGGTCGAATCGCTCGCCGCCCGCGCCCGGCTCTCGCCGCGCCACTTCGCCCGTGCCTTCCGCGAGGAGACCGGTATGACGCCCGGCCGCTACGTCGACCGTGTCCGCCTGGAACACGCCCGCCGGCTCCTGGAGGACACCTCCGACGGCATCGAGGAGATCTCCCGCGCGAGCGGCTACGGCACCCCCGAGGCCATGCGGCGCGCCTTCCTCAGGTCGCTCGGCACCCCGCCCGCGGAGTACCGCAGGCGCTTCCACCCGGCATCCGCCCGCTGAACCGGCCGCACACCGGGACGGCATCACCGAAAGGAATCCGTATGCACATCGCGATGGTTGTCTACGACCGCTTCACCGCCCTGGACGTCGTGGGGCCCTACGAGATCCTCGCCCGGCTCCCGGACGTCCGGGTCGACTTCGTCGCCGAGCGCCCCGGCCCCGTCCGCACCGACACGGGCTTCCTGGCCGTCACCGCGGACAAGTCCTTCGACGAGGTGACGAGCCCCGACATCGTCGTGGTCGCCGGCGGCCCCGGCACCACCGAACAGCTGGAGAACCCCGCCCTGCTCGACTGGCTGCGCGCCGTCGACGCGACGACCACCTGGACGACCTCGGTCTGCTCGGGCTCGCTGCTGCTCGCCGCCGCCGGTCTGCTCGAGGGCCGGCGCGCCACCAGCCACTGGGCGGCGCTGCACGTGCTCGAGCAGTTCGGCGCCGAACCGACGGGCGAGCGGGTCGTCACCGACGGCAAGTACGTTACCGCCGCGGGCGTCTCCTCCGGCATCGACATGGGTCTCACCCTGGTCGGCCGGATCGCGGGCGACGAACACGCCCAGGCCGTCCAGCTGCTGACCGAGTACGACCCGCAGCCGCCCTACGACGCCGGCTCCCCGCAGAAGGCGCCCGCGCACCTGGTCGAGGAGTTCCGCAGGCAGAGCCGCTTCAGTCCGAAGCAGACGCGCTCCAGGTGAAGCGCGGCTGCCTGCGCTCAAGGAAGGCGGCGACCCCCTCCGCGGTGTCGCCGCTGCCGCGCGCCTGCTCCGTCCAGTGGGCGTCCCGGTCCGTACGGCCGTTGGCGAACTCCTTCGCGGCGGCCTGGGTCAGCTGGGAACGGGACACCAGGATCCGGGTCAGCTCGGCGACCCGCTTGTCCAGCTCGCCCTCGAGCAGCACCTCGTCCACGAACCCGGTGAGCAGGGCCCGGTCGGCATCGATCAACTCGGCGGTGAACAGGAGGTACTTGGCGGTGGCCGGCCCCACCAGGGACACCAGCCGCCGGGTGGACGAGGCCGGATAGACGATCCCGAGCTTCGCCGGTGTCACCCCGAACAGTGCTCCCTCCTCCGCCAGCCGCAGGTCGCAGGCCGCCGCGAGCTGGGAGCCGCCTCCCACACAGTGGCCCCGCACCGCGGCGAGCGTCGGCTTCGGAAATGCGGCGAGGGACTCCTCCGCCGCAACGGCCAGCCCCTGCGCCTCGGCGGACGACCCCTGGAGCGTGGAGATGTCCGCCCCCGCGCAGAAGGTCGCGCCCTCGCCGGTCAGCACGAGGGCCCGTACCCCGGGATCGCCGGCCAGCTCGTCCAGCAGCGGCGGCAGGGCCCGCCACATCGCAGCCGTCATGGCGTTGCGCTTGGCCGGGTGACGGATGACGACCGTGGCGACGGAGTCGGCGACGTGGTGCGAGAGCTGGGGATCCATGCGCTGGATGCTATCGGGGGCGTTCACGGGGCGGGCGGGCCGTCCGGTCCGGCGACCGCGGCCCCGTGGTGGCCGGTCGCGCCTGCCCGGCGGAGCCGCGCAGCGATGCGGCCCCGCGTCCCCAGGGGCTTTTCCCACAACACGAATAGTTCGTGAACCGGCGTCAGGGGGACAGGAGCGGTCCTACAACTGCCCTTGTCATACGCACGCGGTCAGAAGTGCTCGATAAGCGCTGACTTCTGTTCAGTCCTGTGGTGCGGAGCACATCGTTACCAACACTCGATGTGTGGTGACAATCGAGCGCGAGGGTGGCGACCGGACGATGGACAACCACGGGCGCGGGGACGGCCCGCGCCCAGCGGGGGGCGCCGAGCGGCCGCCCGATCCACTGCCGTACGAGGGAGTCTGGCGGTTCACCGCGCCCGCCGTGGACGCCTCGGTCCCGCAGGCCCGGCACGCCGTACGGGACCTGCTGCTGCGCCAGGGCGTACCGGCCTCCGACGAGCTGGTGTACGGCCTGCTGCTGATCGTCTCCGAGCTGGTCACGAACGCGGTCAGGCATGCGGCGCTGCTGTCGCCGATGCTCGCCGTGGAGGTGGCCGTCGGCGCCGAGTGGGTGCGTGTGTCGGTGGAGGACAACCACCCCTACCGCCCGACCGCCCTGGAGGCCGACCACGGCCGGACCGGCGGCCGGGGGCTGCTCCTGGTCCGCGAGGTGGCCCGGGAGGCGGGCGGGGCGGTCGACGTGGAGCACACGGCCGGCGGCGGCAAGGTGATCTGGGCCGCCCTGCCGCTCAAGCCCGCGCCCCTGTCGTAGGGAGCCGGCCGGGGCGTACTCCGGGCCTACCAGCCCGCGGACTCGCCCGTCAGTTCCCTGATCGCCGGGCGTGCCGCGTCCAGCACGGTCATGAACCACGTCGAGAACGGGTCCCGGGCGTGCCGCTCGGCCAGCTCGGCCGCCGTCACGTACGCGGTCGATCCGACCTCCGCCGGGTCCGGCGCCAGCGGAGCCTGCACCATGCCGACGAACAGGTGGTTGTACTCCTGCTCCACCAGGCCCGAGGTGGGGTCGGGATGGTTGTAACGGACCGTGCCCGCCTCCGCCAGCAGTGACGGCGACACGCCCAGCTCCTCGTACGTCCGCCGGGCCGCCGCCGAGAACGGCGCCTCGCCGGGGTAGGGGTGGCCGCAGCAGGTGTTGGACCACACGCCGGGGGAGTGGTATTTGCCGAGCGCCCGCTGCTGGAGCAGCAGCCGGCCCTGCTCGTCGAAGAGGAACACCGAGAACGCCCGGTGCAGCTGCCCCGGCGGCTGGTGCGCGGCGAGCTTCTCCGCGGTGCCGATCGTCATGCCCTTCTCGTCGACCAGTTCCAGCAAAATCGCCTCTGCGGTGCCGTTCGACGAGCTGTGCGTCTCGGTGGCAGGTGTGATCGGCATACCCATCCTTAGCCTCGGTCTTCGCACCCCAAGTCTGCCGTACGAATCCGGCACTCCCGGCACTTCCCGGCACGTGTGGCATGTCCTGCCCGGGGCGGCGCCGGAGTGGGACCCGGTAGATCATCGTGCCCGGCGCCCCTGGCCGGGAACCGTCCTGGAACTTCGTACAAGTGTGCGTACGGTTAATGGCACAGGCGTGCTTCGTGCTCCGCGTGCCCGCTCGGCTCCAGCTGGAAGGTGCAGTGCTCCACGTCGAAGTGGTCACCCAGGCAGCCCTGCAGCTCGTGCAGCATCTTCTCGTTGCCGATGGCGTTCAGCACCTCCGTGCTGACCACCACGTGCGCGGACAGCACGGGCATGCCCGAGGTGATGGTCCAGGCGTGCAGGTCGTGCACGTCCTCCACGCCGTCCAGGGCCAGGATGTGCGCCCGTACGTCCGCCATGTCGACGTTCTTCGGGGCCGCCTCCAGCAGCACGTCCAGCGTCTCGCGCAGCAGTTTCAGTGTCCTTGGGACGATCATCAGGCCGATGACCAGCGAGGCGACCGGGTCGGCGGCCTGCCGGCCCGTGGTCAGGATCACCGTGGCCGAGACCAGGACCGCCACCGAGCCCAGCGCGTCCGCGGCCACCTCGAGGAAGGCGCCGCGCACGTTCAGGCTCTCTTTCTGGCCACGCATCAGCAGGACGAGCGAGATGCCGTTCGCGACCAGACCGATCAGACCGAAGACGATCATCAGGCCGCCCCGGGTGTCCGCGGGGGTGACGAACCGCTGGACGGCCTCGAACAGCACGTAGCCGCCGACGCAGAGCAGCAGCAGACAGTTGGCCAGGGCGGCGAGGATCTCGGCGCGCGCGTACCCGAAGGTGCGGTTGGTGCTCGGCGGGCGGTTCGCGAAGTGGATGGCGAGCAGCGCCATGCCCAGACCCACCGCGTCGGTGGCCATGTGCGCCGCGTCGGCGACCAGGGCGAGCGAGTCCGCGACGAGACCGCCGACGATCTCGACCACCATGACCGTGAGCGTGATGCCCAGCGCGACCCGCAGCCGGCCGCGGTATGCGGCGGCGGCCGTTCCCGTGGGGGGCGCGTGGGTGTGCGCATGCCCGTGGTCGTGCCCTGCCCCCATGAATGCCGCCCCTTCCGTGTTCTGCCCGGGCTGACAGTGAACTACGGGTGGGGGGTATCGGGCAACGCGGCACCGAACACCGTTGTCATGTGCCCTGAGCTGCGGAAACGAATCGCCGGTCAGGGCATTGCGCGGATCACTTGCCGTGGTGCAGCAGCCAGCCCTGCCAGGCCGAGGCGACCATCTCGCGCACCCCGCGCCGGGCCCGCCAGCCGAGCGCCTCGGCGGCCCGCTCGGCCGAGGCCACCGCACGCGGCGCGTCCCCCGGGCGGCGCCCCTCGACCACCGGCACCCGCCGGTCGCCGGTGACCTCCCCGATGACCGTGATCAGCTCGCGTACGGAGACGCCCTCGCCGCGCCCGATGTTCAGGGTGAGGTCGCCCCCGGAGTCGCCCCGGGCGAGCCGGCGAACGGCCGCGAGATGTGCCCCGGCGAGGTCGGCCACGTGGATGTAGTCCCGGATGCAGGTGCCGTCAGGCGTCGGATAGTCGTCGCCGAAGATCCGTGGGGCCTCGTCGCGGGTGAGCCGGTCGAAGACCATCGGCACGATGTTGAACACACCTGTGTCCGCGAGTTCGGGCGCCGCCGCGCCCGCCACGTTGAAGTAGCGCAGGCACACCGTCTCGATCCCGTGTGCCCGGCCCGCCGCCCGGACCAGCCACTCCCCGGCCAGCTTGGTCTCGCCGTACGGGTTCACCGGCGCGCAGGGGGTGTCCTCGGTGATCAGCTCCACGTCCGGGTTGCCGTACACGGCGGCCGACGAGGAGAACAGCAGGCGACCGATCCCCGCCTCGGCGACGGCGTCCAGGAGGGTGGCCAGACCGCCCACGTTCTCCCGGTAGTAGCGGGTCGGCCGGGCCACGGACTCGCCGACCTGCTTGCGCGCCGCGAGATGCACCACACCCGTCACGCCGTACTCCGCGAAGACCCGCTTGAGCAGGTCCCCGTCCAGGGTCGAGCCCGCGACGAGTGGGACGTCGGCCGGGAGCCGCTCCGGCACGGCGGCCGACAGGTCGTCCAGCGCGACGACGCTCTCCCCGGCGCCGGCCATGGCCCGTGCCACATGCGCCCCGATGTATCCGGCTCCGCCGGTGATCAGCCACGTCATGGTCGCCCACCCTATGCCGCCGCGGCCCCATGTCCGTGATGCCGGAGGATGCCCGGGTCTGCGACCGGAGTTTGTGGGGCGGGCCCCGGATCACCGATGATGATCGCGGCAAAGGCCGGGGCAGTCCCCGTGGTCCGGGCCGTGAACGCCCGATGAACGCGGGCCTGTGCCCATCGGATACCCTCTGCCGACATGCCGCCAGGGTGCCGCAGGTCAGGGGCGCCCCACCACGCTAATGACCGGCGCCGACGCGCCGGGCCCCAGGGAGTGAGTTCGGTTGCCGACCGCCATCGTCACCGGTCAGCCGGTCCCGGGATCGTCCCTCGAGAACGATCTGCGGTCGCTCGGCTTCGACGTGCGGACGGCCACCGACGCCACCGAGGCGGAGACCCTGCTGGCCTCCGTCCCCGCCGACCGGCGCGTGGCCCTGGTCGACGCCCGCTTCGTCGGCCACCTGCACGCACTGCGGCTCGGCCTCACCGACCCGCGCTTCGACCTCGCCGCCGTCCCGGGCGCCCTCACCGCCCAGCCGGCCGCCCGCCAGGCGCTGACCCGCGCCCTGGCCCGTGAGGCCCTTGCCGGATCGGGCACGGCCGTAGCCGTCGACAGCCTCGCCGACCGCATCGTCACCGCCCTCGACACCGACGGCAGCGAGATCCACCGGCCCGAGCTGGGCAGCCTGGTCGCCGCCGTCCCGGACGACCCGCAGACCCGCAACGAGGCCCGGCAGGCCGTCGCCGCCGTCGACGACGAGGCCATACGCCTGAAGTCCGCCGTGAAGTCCCGCGACGGCTTCTTCACCACGTTCTTCATCAGCCCGTACTCGCGCTACATCGCCCGCTGGTGCGCCCGCAGGGGCCTGACCCCCAACCAGGTCACCACCGCCTCGCTGCTCACCGCCCTGATCGCGGCGGGCTGCGCGGCGACGGGCACCCGGGCCGGTTTCATCGCGGCCGGCGTGCTCCTGATCGCGTCCTTCGTCCTGGACTGCACCGACGGCCAGCTCGCCCGCTACGCCCTGAAGTACTCCACGCTCGGCGCCTGGCTGGACGCCACCTTCGACCGGGCCAAGGAGTACGCCTACTACGCCGGGCTCGCCGTGGGCGCGGCCCGCGGCGGCGACGACGTGTGGGCCCTCGCCCTCGGCGCGATGATCCTGCAGACCTGCCGGCATGTGGTCGACTTCTCCTTCAACGAGGCCAACCACGACGCCACCGCCAACACCAGCCCCACCGCGGCCCTCTCCGGCAAGCTGGACAGCGTCGGCTGGACGGTCTGGGTGCGGCGGATGATAGTCCTGCCCATCGGCGAGCGGTGGGCGATGATCGCCGTCCTCACCGCGGCCACCACCCCGCGCATCACCTTGTCCGTGCTGCTCGTCGGCTGCGCCTTCGCCGCGACGTACACCACGGCGGGCCGGGTGCTGCGGTCGCTGACCCGCAAGGCGAAGAGGACCGACCGGGCGGCGCGGGCGCTGGCGGACCTCGCCGACTCGGGCCCGCTCGTCGACAGCCTGACGCGCGTGGTCAAGCGGGGCCTGCCTGGCCTCGCCGTCCCCGCCGTCGCGTTCCTGGGCGGCGCCGTGGTCGTGGCCTGCTCCGCGCTCTCCGGCTTCGGCGGGGTGCTGCCGGTCATCGGCGCCGCCGTGTACGTCCTCACCTCGGCCTTCGCCGTCGCACGCCCCCTCAAGGGCGCCCTCGACTGGCTGATCCCGCCGCTGTTCCGGGCCGCCGAGTACGGCACCGTCCTCGCCCTGGCCGGTAAAGCCGGGGTAAACGGGGCACTTCCTGCGGCTTTCGGACTGGTGGCCGCCGTCGCCTACCATCACTACGACACGGTGTACCGCATCCGCGGCAACGCCGGAGCGCCGCCGGCCTGGCTGGTGCGCGCCATCGGGGGGCAGGAAGGGCGGACGCTGCTCGTCACCGTGCTGGCCGCGCTGCTCACCGCCTCGCAGTTCAAGGTCGCGCTCACGGTTCTCGCCGTGGCCGTCGCCCTGGTGGTGCTCGTCGAGAGCATCCGCTTCTGGGTGTCCGCTGGGGCGCCCGCCGTACACGACGAAGGAGAACCCGCATGATCGGCCTCGTGCTGGCGGCCGGCGCCGGACGGCGTCTGCGCCCCTACACCGACAGCCTTCCGAAGGCTCTGGTGCCCGTGGGCCCGGCCGGCATAGAGGACTCGATCACTGTGCTCGACCTCACGCTCGGCAATTTCGCCGAGATCGGTCTGACCGAGGTCGCGGTCATCGTCGGCTACCGCAAGGAGGCCGTGTACGAGCGCAGGGCGGCCCTGGAGGCGAAGTACGGCCTCAAGATCACCCTCATCGACAACGACAAGGCCGAAGAGTGGAACAACGCCTACTCCCTGTGGTGCGGCCGTGACGCCCTCAAGGACGGCGTGATCCTCGCCAACGGCGACACCGTCCACCCGGTCTCCGTCGAGAAGACGCTGCTCGCGGCCCGTGGCGAGGGCAAGAAGATCATCCTCGCGCTGGACACCGTGAAGTCCCTCGCCGACGAGGAGATGAAGGTCGTCGTGGATCCCGACAAGGGCGTCCGGAAGATCACCAAGCTGATGGACCCGGCCGAGGCCACCGGTGAGTACATCGGGGTCACCCTGATCGAGGGCGACGCCGCCGCCGATCTGGCCGACGCGCTGAAGACGGTCTGGGAGACCGACCCGCAGCAGTTCTACGAGCACGGCTACCAGGAGCTGGTGAACCGCGGCTTCAAGATCGACGTCGCCCCGATCGGCGATGTCCAGTGGGTCGAGATCGACAACCACGACGACCTCGCCAAGGGCCGGGAGATCGCGTGCCGCTACTGACCCGGCTCATCCCCTCGCCGGTCGTCGTGGACATCCGCCCGGGTGCCCTGGACGATCTGGCCGGCGTCCTCGCCGACGAGCGCATCGCGCAGTCGGGCCGCCTCGCCGTCGCGGTCAGCGGCGGCTCCGGCGCGAAGCTGCGCGAGCGCATCGCCCCCTCGCTGCCCGGCGCCAGCTGGTACGAGGTCGGCGGCGGGACCCTCGACGACGCGGTCCGGCTGGCCGGCGAGATGAAGTCCGGACACTACGACGCGGTCGTCGGACTCGGCGGCGGCAAGATCATCGACTGTGCCAAGTTCGCGTCGGCCCGGGTCGGCCTCCCGCTGGTCGCCGTACCGACGAACCTCGCGCACGACGGTCTGTGCTCGCCGGTCGCCACCCTCGACAACGACGCGGGGCGCGGCTCCTACGGCGTGCCCAACCCGATCGCGGTCGTCATCGACCTGGACGTGATCCGCGAGGCCCCGGCCCGCTTCGTCCGGGCGGGCATCGGCGACGCGATCTCCAACATCAACGCGATCGCGGACTGGGAGCTGTCGAACCGCGTCAACGGTGAGAAGATCGACGGTCTGGCCGCGGCGATGGCCCGGCAGGCCGGCGAGGCCGTGCTGCGGCACCCGGGCGGTATCGGCGACAACGACTTCCTCCAGGTGCTCGCCGAGGCACTGGTCCTCACCGGTATCGCCATGTCGATCTCCGGTGACTCCCGGCCCGCCTCCGGCTCCTGCCACGAGATCAACCACGCCTTCGACCTGCTGTTCCCCAAGCGGGCGGCCGCCCACGGCGAGCAGTGCGGCCTCGGCGCCGCCTTCGCGATGTTCCTGCGCGGCGCACACGACGAGGCGGCGTACATGGCCGAGGTGCTGCGCCGGCACGGGCTGCCGGTGCTTCCGGAGGAGATCGGCTTCACGGTGGACGAGTTCGTCCGCGCCGTGGAGTTCGCCCCGGAGACCAGACCCGGCCGCTACACGATCCTCGAACACCTCGACCTCAAGACGAACCAGATCAAGGACATCTACGCCGACTATGTCAAGGCCATCGGTAGCTGAACTCCGTCCGGTCGTTCACCCCGCCGGGGTGAAGGACCGGCGCAGCGGTGAGCACTGGGCGGGACGCCTCTACATGCGCGAGGTGTCCCTGCGCATCGACCGCTACCTGGTGAACACCAGGGTCACGCCCAACCAGCTCACGTACCTGATGACCGTCTGCGGCGTGCTCGCGGCCCCGGCCCTGCTGGTGCCGGGGATCGCGGGCGCCGTGCTCGGCGTGGTCGCGACCCAGCTGTACCTGCTCCTGGACTGCGTCGACGGCGAGATCGCCCGCTGGAAGAAGCAGTACTCGCTCGGCGGGGTCTACCTGGACCGCGTCGGCGCCTATCTGACCGACGCGGCCGTCCTGGTCGGCCTCGGCCTGCGCGCCGCCGACCCGTGGGGGAGCGGGCGCATCGACTGGCTGTGGGCCTTCCTCGGCACCCTGGCCGCCCTCGGCGCCATCCTCATCAAGGCCGAGACCGACCTGGTCGGCGTGGCCCGGCACCAGGCCGGCATGCCCCCGGTCAAGGAGGCCGCGTCCGAGCCGCGCTCCTCCGGCATGGCGCTGGCCCGCCGGGCCGCCGCGGCCCTGAAGTTCCACCGGCTCATCCTCGGCATCGAGGCCTCGCTGCTGATCCTGGTCCTCGCGATCGCGGACCAGATCCACGGCGACCTGTTCTTCACCCGGCTCGGCACCGCCGTCCTCGCCGGCATCGCCCTGCTGCAGACCGTGCTGCACCTGGTGTCCATCCTCGCCTCCAGCAGGCTGAGGTGAGCGGCATGAAGGTCGGCGCGGTCATCATCACCATGGGCAACCGGCCCGAGGAGCTTCGTGCCCTGCTCGACTCGGTCGCCAAGCAGGACGGCGACCGCATCGAGGCGGTCGTCGTCGGCAACGGCTCGCCCGTCCCGGACGTCCCCGAGGGCGTACGGACCATAGAACTGCCCGAGAACCTGGGCATCCCCGGCGGCCGCAACGTCGGCATAGAGGCCTTCGGTGCCGGCGGCCGCGACGTCGACATACTGCTCTTCCTCGACGACGACGGCCTGCTCGCCCGCCACGACACCGCCGAGCTGTGCCGTCAGGCGTTCGAGGCCGACCCGAAGCTCGGCATCATCAGCTTCCGCATCGCCGACCCGGACACGGGCGAGACCCAGCGCCGGCACGTTCCGAGGCTGCGCGCCTCCGACCCGATGCGCTCCTCCCGGGTCACCACGTTCCTCGGCGGCGCCAACGCCGTCCGCACCCAGGTCTTCGCCGAGGCCGGCGTTCTCCCGGACGAATTCTTCTACGCCCACGAGGAGACCGACCTGGCCTGGCGGGCCCTCGACGCGGGCTGGATGATCGACTACCGGTCCGACATGGTCCTGTACCACCCGACGACCGCACCCTCGCGGCACGCGGTGTACCACCGCATGGTCGCCCGCAACCGGGTCTGGCTGGCCCGCCGCAACCTGCCCGCGCTCCTGGTCCCCGTCTACCTCGGGGTCTGGCTGCTGCTCACCCTGCTGCGCCGCCCCTCGGTACCGGCCCTGAAGGCCTGGTTCGGCGGCTTCAAGGAGGGCTGGACCAGTCCGTGCGGCCCGCGTCGCCCGATGCGCTGGCGTACGGTGTGGCGGCTCACCCGACTGGGCCGGCCCCCGGTGATCTGACAAGCTCGACGGTGCGGGGCCGTGCACCGCGGGTGCGCCCGGGGACGGATCCGACGCATTCGATCGACGCACACGACACATACGACGCACACGACGTAGATGACGCACATGACGTACTCGAAGACGAAAGCTTCCTCCTGTGAGTGAGACAACGCATGACGGCGGTGTCGCGGTGACCGCGGCCCCGTCACCCGACGAGGGACTGACGGCGGCGCAGCTCGCCGTCAAGTACGGGCTCGCCGTGAGCGGTGCCCGGCCCTCCCTCGTCGAGTACGTCCGTCAGCTCTGGGGGCGGCGCCACTTCGTCCTCGCCTTCTCGCAGGCGAAGCTGACGGCGCAGTACAGCCAGGCGAAGCTCGGTCAGCTGTGGCAGGTGGCGACGCCGCTGCTGAACGCGGCCGTGTACTACTTCATCTTCGGCGTCATCCTGCACGCGAGCCGGGGCATGTCCAAGGACGTGTACATCCCGTTCCTGGTCACGGGTGTGTTCGTCTTCACCTTCACGCAGAGCTCGGTGATGTCCGGCGTCCGCGCGATCTCCGGCAACCTCGGCCTGGTGCGTGCCCTGCACTTCCCGCGTGCCTCGCTGCCCATCTCCTTCTCGCTGCAGCAGCTGCAGCAGCTGCTCTTCTCGATGATCGTGCTGTTCGTCGTCGCGATCGGCTTCGGCAGCTACCCGAGCGCCTCCTGGCTGCTGATCGTGCCGGTCCTGCTGCTGCAGTTCCTGTTCAACACCGGGCTCGCGCTGATCGTGGCCCGCATGGGCGCCAAGACGCCGGACCTCGCCCAGCTGATGCCGTTCATCCTGCGCACCTGGATGTACACGTCCGGTGTCATGTTCTCCATCAACAAGATGATGGAGGGCCGGTCCGAGCTGGCGGTCCGGCTGCTCCAGGTCAACCCGGCCGCCATCTACATGGACCTGATGCGCTACGCGCTGATCGACGGGTACCGCGCCTCGAACCTGCCGCCGCACGTGTGGGCCATCGCCCTGTTCTGGGCCGTGGTCGTCTTCGTGGGCGGCTTCGTGTACTTCTGGAAGGCGGAGGAGAGGTACGGCCGTGGCTGAGCAGAACACCAGGGACCCGCGCCCGACGGTCATCGCGGACGACCTGCACATCGTCTACCGGGTCAACGGCGCCAAGACCGGCAAGGGCAGCGCGACGGCCGCCCTCAGCCGCATCCTCAAGCGAGGGTCCGACGACGCAGCGCGCGGGGTGCGCAAGGTCCACGCCGTGCGCGGTGTCTCCTTCGTCGCCTACCGCGGCGAGGCGATCGGCCTTATCGGCTCCAACGGCTCCGGCAAGTCCACGCTGCTGCGCGCCATCGCCGGCCTGCTGCCCGCCGAGAAGGGCAAGGTCTACACCGACGGCCAGCCCTCGTTGCTCGGTGTGAACGCCGCCCTGATGAACGACCTGACCGGCGAGCGCAACGTCATCCTCGGCGGTCTCGCCATGGGCATGTCCCGCGAGCAGGTCAAGGAGCGCTACCAGGACATCGTCGACTTCTCGGGCATCAACGAGAAGGGCGACTTCATCACCCTGCCGATGCGCACCTACTCCTCCGGCATGGCCGCCCGGCTGCGCTTCTCCATCGCCGCGGCCAAGGACCACGACGTCCTCATGATCGACGAGGCGCTCGCCACCGGTGACCGCAAGTTCCAGAAGCGCTCCGAGGAACGCATCCGGGAGCTGCGCAAGGATGCCGGCACGGTGTTTCTGGTCAGCCACAACAACAAGTCCATCCGCGACACCTGCGACCGCGTCCTGTGGCTGGAGCGCGGCGAACTGCGCATGGACGGGCCCACCGAAGAGGTCCTCAAGGAATACGAGAAGTTCACGGGCAAGTAACCCCCGATTGGGTCAGGGCCTCGCCGGAACCCTCCGGTGAGGCCCTGCGTCTGCGGAGGAAACGCCAACTCGCTCTGGACTTGGGAATCTTGACGCCAATCGGTGTGTTGTTGTGATGCGGAGGACACCCCGCCCGACCGCGCTGCGTTGTACAACGTAAGCTGTACCGGTCCCGGAAAGCGGCAAGTGGGGCGATAATGCGCGACACCCTGCGCGGGGAAATCCGGCGCCAGGCCGGGCGGCGTGTCCGAAATAGTGTGTATTGGATCGGCAGTGTAGAACGGGAGATGTGACGGCAATGGCTACGGAAACTCCCCAGCTCAACGCAGCATGTGCCGTCCCCGCCACGGGCAGCGCGCGGTGACGGGAACCGACACGGCGCAGGACCTGGAGCGCGCCACCCTGGACAAGGCCGCGAGCGAGAACTTCCCCGTGGCCCCCTTCTTCCTGCCCCGCGCCTGGCGCGACGACCTCATGGCCGTGTACGGCTTCGCGCGCCTCGTGGACGACATCGGCGACGGCGATCTGGCCCCCGGCGGAGCCGACGCGCGCATCCTGGGCGTGTCCGCCGCCGAGGCCGGGGACCGCCTCGTCCTCCTCGACGCCTTCGAGGCCGACCTGCGGCGTGTCTTCGACGGCACGCCCCGCCACCCCCTGCTGCGCCGCCTGCAGCCCACCGTCCGCCGCTGCTCCCTCACTCCCGAGCCGTTCCTCGGCCTGATCGCCGCCAACCGCCAGGACCAGCTTGTCACCCGGTACGAGACCTACGACGACCTCCTCGCCTACTGCGAACTGTCCGCCAACCCGGTCGGCCGTCTCGTCCTCGCCGTCACGGGCACCGCGACCACCGAGAGGAACCGTCTCTCCGACGCGATCTGCATCGCCCTACAGATCGTCGAGCACGTCCAGGACGTCGCCGAGGACCTCGCCCGCGACCGGATCTATCTGCCCGCCACGGACATGAAGCGCTTCCACGTCCAGGAAACCGATCTCGCGGCGAAAACCGCGGGCGCATCGGTGCGCGCCCTGGTTGCATACGAAGCGCAACGCGCCCGCGATCTGCTGAATGAAGGCGCCCCCCTGGTGGGTAGCGTCCACGGCAGGTTGAAGCTGCTGCTCGCAGGGTTCGTGGCGGGGGGAAGGGCGGCGGTCCGGGCGATCGCCGCCGCCGAATACGACGTACTTCCCGGCCCGCCCAGACCCGGCAAGGTCCAGTTGCTGCGTGAGGTGGGCGTGATCCTGCGAGGAGAGGGGTGATCCGGACTGTGGATTCTCCACCGCACATGTCCGCACCGGTACTCGCCGCCTACAGCTACTGCGAGGCCGTGACCGGGCAGCAGGCCCGCAACTTCGCGTACGGCATCAGGCTCCTGCCGACGCCCAAGCGCCGCGCCATGTCGGCGCTGTACGCCTTCTCCCGGCGTGTCGACGACATCGGCGACGGCGACCTGCCGGGCGAGGTCAAGGTGAAGCGGCTGGAGGACACCCGTGCGCTGCTCACCCGCGTCCGCGAGGGCGGGGTCGAGGAGGACGACACCGATCCGGTGGCCGTCGCGCTCACCCACGCCGCCGATGCCTTCCCGATCCCGCTCGGCGGTCTGGACGAGCTGATCGACGGCGTCCAGATGGACGTGCGCGGGGAGACCTACGAGACCTGGGACGACCTGAAGGTCTACTGCCGTTGTGTGGCCGGCGCCATCGGCCGCCTCTCGCTGGGCGTGTTCGGTACGGAACCGGGGGCGCGCGGCGCCGAGCGCGCACCCGAGTACGCCGACACCCTCGGTCTCGCCCTCCAGCTCACCAACATCCTCCGGGACGTCCGCGAGGACGCCGAGGGCGGCCGTACCTATCTGCCCGCCGACGACCTCGCCAAGTTCGGCTGCTCGGCCGGGTTCAACGGGCCGACGCCGCCGGAGGGCTCCGACTTCGCGGGGCTCGTCCACTTCGAAGTGCGCCGGGCCCGTGCCCTTTTCGCCGAGGGCTACCGGCTGCTGCCCATGCTCGACCGGCGCAGCGGCGCCTGTGTGGCCGCCATGGCCGGCATCTACCGCCGGCTGCTGGACCGGATCGAGCGCGAACCGGAGGCCGTGCTGCGCGGCCGGGTCTCGCTGCCCGGACGCGAGAAGGCCTACGTCGCCGTGCGCGGCCTGTCGGGGCTCGACGCCCGGCACGCGTCCCGGCGAACCGTCAGGAGGCGCGCCTGATGGACCCCGTGGACCAGCCCGGCTCCGAGAGCCCGCCGCGGCGGGCAACCCTCCACTGCGGCGTGGCGTCCCTGACTGCGACGGCCGACCGTGCACCGTTCAACCTGCACGCCCGGCACGCACGGAAGGACGGACGATGAGCGACGGCTCGCGCACCGAGGAGGCGCACGCCAACACCCTGCGACCGGCGGCCACGGCAGGCCGCAGCGCCGTCGTGGTCGGCGGCGGCCTCGCCGGGATCACCGCGGCGCTCGCGCTCGCCGACGCGGGTGTCCGTGTCACCCTGCTCGAAGGCAGGCCCAGGCTGGGCGGCCTCGCCTTCTCCTTCCAGCGCGGCGAGCTGACCGTCGACAACGGCCAGCACGTGTACCTGCGCTGCTGCACCGCCTACCGCTGGTTCCTCGACCGGATCGAGGGCGCGGCGCTGGCACCGCTGCAGGACCGCCTCGACGTGCCCGTCGTCGACGTCGCCAAGCCCGAGGGCAGGCGGCTCGGCAGGCTGCGGCGCGACCCGCTGCCCGTCCCCCTCCACCTGGGGCGCAGCCTGGCCGCCTATCCGCATCTCTCACTGGCCGAGCGTGCCGCGGTCGGGCGTGCCGCGCTCGCGCTCAAGGGGCTCGACCTCGCCGATCCGACCCTGGACACCCAGGACTTCGGCAGCTGGCTGGCCGCTCACGGCCAGTCGGCGCGTGCCATCGAGGCCCTGTGGGACCTGGTCGGGGTCGCCACCCTCAACGCGGTCGCGGGCGACGCCTCACTGGGGCTCGCCGCGATGGTGTTCAAGACCGGTCTGCTGTCCGACCCGGGCGCGGCCGACATCGGCTGGGCCCACGTCCCGCTGGGCGAACTGCACGACCGGCTGGCCCGCAAGGCGCTCGACTCCGCGGGCGTCCGTACCGAGGTCCGTACACGCGTCACCTCCGTCTCTACCAACGAGAACGGGACCTGGAGCGTTCAGGTTCCCGGCGAGACGCTCCGAGCCGACGCGGTCGTCCTCGCCGTACCCCAGCGCGAGACCCATGACCTGCTGCCGCCCGGTGCCCTCGACGCCCCCGAGCAGCTGCTCGGGATCGGCACCGCGCCCATCCTCAACGTGCATGTCGTCTACGACCGCAAGGTGCTCGCCAGGCCCTTCTTCGCCGCCCTGGGCACTCCGGTGCAGTGGGTCTTCGACCGCACCGACGCCTCCGGGCTCGCCGAGGGGCAGTACCTGGCGCTGTCCCAGTCGGCCGCACAGGACGAGATCGACGCGCCGGTCGCCGCGTTGCGTGAGCGCTACCTGCCCGAGCTGGAGCGCCTGATCCCGGGCGCCCGCGGCGCGGTGGTGAAGGACTTCTTCGTGACCCGGGAGCGCACGGCCACGTTCGCCCCCACCCCCGGTGTCGGGCGGCTGCGGCCCGGCGCCCGCACCAAGGCCCCCGGCCTGTACCTGGCCGGAGCGTGGACCGCCACCGGGTGGCCCGCGACCATGGAGAGTGCGGTCCGCAGCGGAGTGAGCGCGGCCGACGCCGCGCTGAGCGCCCTGGGCCGGCCCCGGCCCCGCCATCTCTTCGAGTTCGAGGAGGCGGCCCACTGCACCGGCCCGGGGGACGACCACCGGACCATCGGCCGGCAACCGGAGCGCACCGGCGCTTCCACGCGAGGTGAGATCCGGTGAAGGTCGATCAGCAGCCGGCGGCGGGCCCCCGCACCCCCGGTACCGCAAATAGAGGAGAGACTGTGCCCACTGTGCCCCCGGCCTCGACGCCCGATCGGAGGACGGCGGCGGACGTGCCCGCGCTTCTGGAGCGCGGCCGGACCCTGGCCACACCGGTGCTGCGTGCGGCCGTCGACCGCCTCGCGTCTCCCATGGACACCGTCGCCGCCTACCACTTCGGCTGGATCGACGCCGCGGGCAACCCGGCCGACGGCGACGGCGGCAAGGCCGTGCGCCCCGCCCTGGCCGTGCTCTCCGCCGAGGTCACCGGCGCCGCGCCCGAGGTGGGCATCCCCGGTGCCGTGGCCGTCGAACTGGTCCACAACTTCTCACTGCTGCACGACGACCTGATGGACGGCGACGAGCAGCGCCGCCACCGCGACACCGTCTGGAAGGTGCACGGCCCCGCCCAGGCCATCCTGGTCGGCGACGCCCTGTTCGCCCTCGCCAACGAGATCCTGCTGGAACTCGGCACCGTCGAGGCCGGCCGCGCCACCCGTCGGCTGACCACCGCGACCCGCGCCCTGATCGACGGTCAGGCGCAGGACATCTCCTACGAGCACCGCGACCGCGTCAGCGTCGAGGAGTGCCTGGAGATGGAGGGCAACAAGACCGGCGCCCTGCTCGCCGCCTCCAGCTCCATCGGCGCGGTGCTCGGCGGCGCCGACGACCGCACCGCGGACGCGCTGGAGAAGTACGGCTATCACCTGGGCCTCGCCTTCCAGGCCGTGGACGACCTCCTCGGCATCTGGGGCGACCCCGGGGCCACCGGCAAGCAGACCTGGAGCGACCTGCGTCAGCGCAAGAAGTCCCTGCCGGTGGTGGCCGCCCTCGCGGCGGGCGGCTCCGCCTCCGAGCGGCTCGGCGAGATCCTCGCCGCCGACGCCAAGAGCAGCGACTTCGCGACCTTCTCCGAGGAGGAGTTCGCGGCCCGCGCCGCCCTCATCGAGGAGGCGGGCGGCCGCGAGTGGACGGCCGGGGAAGCGCGCCGTCAGCACGTCATCGCCGTCGAAGCCCTCGACGCCGTCGACATGCCCGAGCAGGTACGGGCCGCCTTCACGGCGCTCGCCGACTTCGTCGTCGTACGAAAGAGATGATCACTATCGGTCGAATAGCCCTCGCGTAGTCGCCGGCCGGTGTCGAGGGACGACGGACACCGGCCGACGGCGGACCCACAGCAGCACGACTCGTACGACTGCACGAAGGGGAAGCCATGACAGCGACGACCGACGGAAGCACCGGGGCGACCCTGCCGCCCCGCGCAGCCTCGGCCAGCGAAACCGACATCACCACCCCCGCGGCGGCCGGGGTACAAGAAGTCGCCGAACGCGCCGCACGGCGGGCCACCGACCTCCTGCTCGCGCGGCAGGACGCCCAGGGATGGTGGAAGGGCGACCTCGAGACGAACGTCACCATGGACGCCGAGGACCTGCTGCTCCGTCAGTTCCTGGGGATCCGCGACGAGGAGACCACACAGGCCGCTGCCCTGTTCATCCGCGGTGAACAGCGCGAGGACGGCACCTGGGCCACCTTCTACGGCGGCCCCGGCGAACTCTCGGCGACCATCGAGGCGTACGTCGCCCTCCGGCTGGCCGGTGACGCGCCCGACGCCCCGCACATGGCGAGGGCCTCGGCCTGGATCCGCGAGCGCGGGGGCATCGCCGCCGCCCGGGTCTTCACCCGGATCTGGCTCGCCCTGTTCGGCTGGTGGAAGTGGGAGGACCTCCCCGAACTCCCGCCGGAGCTGATCTACTTCCCCAGCTGGATGCCGCTCAACATCTACGACTTCGGATGCTGGGCCCGTCAGACCATCGTGCCGCTGACGATCGTCTCGGCCAAGCGCCCGGTCCGCCCCGCCCCCTTCCCGCTGGACGAGCTGCACACCGACCCTGCCGACCCCAACCCGGCCAAGCCGCTTGCCCCGGTGGCCAGTTGGGACGGCGCCTTCCAGCGTCTGGACAAGGCGCTGCACCAGCTGCGCAAGGTCGCCCCGCGCAGGCTGCGCAGAGCCGCGATGAACTCCGCGGCCCGCTGGATCATCGAGCGGCAGGAGAACGACGGCTGCTGGGGCGGCATCCAGCCGCCCGCCGTGTACTCGGTCATCGCGCTGCACCTGCTCGGCTACGACCTGGAGCACCCGGTGATGCGCGAGGGCCTCGCGTCGCTGGACCGTTTCGCCGTGTGGCGCGAGGACGGTGCCCGGATGATCGAGGCCTGCCAGTCCCCGGTGTGGGACACCTGCCTCGCCGCCATCGCACTGATCGACGCCGGACTGCCCGCCGACCATCCGCAGCTGGTCAGGGCCGCCGACTGGATGCTCGGCGAGGAGATCGTCCGGCCCGGCGACTGGGCCGTGAAGCGGCCCGGGCTGCCGCCCGGCGGCTGGGCGTTCGAGTTCCACAACGACAACTACCCCGACATCGACGACACCGCCGAGGTCGCCCTCGCGCTGCGCCGCGTCAGGCACCACGACCCCGAGCGGGTCGACCGGGCGATCGGACGCGCGGTCCGCTGGAACCTCGGGATGCAGTCGAAGAACGGCGCATGGGGCGCCTTCGACGTCGACAACACCAGCCCGTTCCCGAACCGGCTGCCGTTCTGCGACTTCGGCGAGGTCATCGACCCGCCCTCCGCGGACGTCACCGCGCACGTCGTGGAGATGCTCGCCGCCGAGGGCCTCGCCCACGACCCGCGGACCCGGCGCGGCATCGAGTGGCTGCTGGCCGAACAGGAGCAGGACGGCTCGTGGTTCGGCCGCTGGGGTGTCAACTACATCTACGGCACCGGCTCGGTGGTGCCCGCCCTCACCGCGGCCGGCCTGCCCGGCTCCCACCCCGCCGTCCGGCGCGCCGTGGCCTGGCTGGAGAGCGTCCAGAACGACGACGGCGGCTGGGGCGAGGACCTGCGCTCCTACAAGTACGTCAAGGAGTGGAGCGGACGTGGTGCCTCCACGGCCTCCCAGACCGCCTGGGCGCTGATGGCGCTGCTCGCGGCGGGGGAGAAGGACTCCAAGGCCGTCGAGCGCGGCATCCGGTGGCTGGCCGAGACCCAGCGCGAGGACGGATCCTGGGACGAGCCGTACTTCACCGGCACCGGCTTCCCCTGGGACTTCTCCATCAACTACCACCTCTACCGGCAGGTCTTCCCGCTCACCGCTCTCGGCCGGTACCTGCACGGCGACCCCTTCGACCAGCACCTCCCCGCAGGCAGGAGGCCGCTCGCCGAGGCCAAGGGGCGCTGAATGAGACCCCAGCCCGCCCCGGCCCCGCTGCTGATCGCCTGCGCGCTCGGCATCGAACACCTCGCCCTGCGCACCGGCGACCGGGGCGTGGGGCGCAGGGGCGCGGCGGTGTCGGGAGGCCGAGCACGCGGAGGTCCCGACGGAGGAGGGGCTGAGCACGCTCGGACTCCCGCCACCGGCTTTCAGCGCCGCGGAGCCGAACCGAAGAAGTGGGGTGCCGGCGGGCCGTTCACCGTCGTCCGTACGGGGATGGGACCCAGGGCGGCGGAACGCTCCGTCGTCCGGCACCTGGCCGAGCCGGCCCTGGCCGGCGCGGCCGTGCTGGCCACCGGGTTCTGCGCCGGGCTCGCCCCCGGCATGCACCCCGGCGACCTGGTCGTCGCCGAGGAGACCCGGGACCCGCGCGGGACCGTCCCGTGCGTGGGCACCGACCTGCTGGTCGAGGAACTCGCGCGCATCCTGCCCGGGCGCACCGTGCACACCGGTCCGCTCACCGGCTCCGACCATGTGGTGCGCGGTCCGCAGCGGTCCGACCTGCTCGCGACCGGCGCGATCGCGGTCGACATGGAGTCGGCGGCCACGCTCCTGAGCGCCGTCCGCGCAGGCGAGCGCCCGGTTGCGGCCGTACGGGTGGTCGTGGACGCTCCAGAACATGAACTCGTCCGGATCGGCACGGTGCGCGGTGGAATATCAGCTTTCCGCGTTCTTCGTTCTGTACTTCCCGCATTTCATGAATGGCACCGTTCTTTGCTGCTCCCCCGGAGGTGAGCCAGATGGCCATGCCGCTGCGTCAGTCCATCAAGGTCGCTACATACCTGGCTGAACAGAAGATCCGCAGGCGGGACAAGTTTCCGCTCATCGTCGAGCTGGAACCGCTCTTCGCCTGCAATCTCAAGTGCGAGGGCTGCGGGAAGATCCAGCATCCGGCCGGGGTCCTCAAGCAGCGCATGCCGGTGGCCCAGGCGGTGGGTGCGGTGCTGGAATCCGGTGCGCCGATGGTGTCCATCGCGGGTGGAGAACCGTTGATGCACCCCCAGATCGACGAGATCGTGCGCCAGCTGGTGGCCAGGAGGAAATACGTTTTCCTGTGCACCAACGCCATGCTCTTGCGCAAGAAGATGGACAAGTTCACGCCCTCGCCGTACTTCGCGTTCGCGGTGCACATCGACGGGCTGCGCGAGCGGCACGACGAATCCGTTGCGAAGGAGGGCGTGTTCGACGAGGCGGTGGAGGCCATCAAGGAGGCCAAGCGGCGCGGCTTCCGGGTGACCACCAACTCGACCTTCTTCAACACCGACACCCCGCAGACGATCATCGAGGTGCTCAACTTCCTCAATGACGACCTGCACGTGGACGAGATGATGATCTCGCCCGCCTACGCCTACGAGAAGGCGCCCGACCAGGAGCACTTCCTCGGCGTGGAGCAGACCCGCGAGCTGTTCAGGAAGGCCTTCGCGGGCGGCAACCGCAGGCGCTGGCGGCTCAACCACTCCCCGCTCTTCCTGGACTTCCTGGAGGGCAAGGTCGACTTCCCGTGCACCGCGTGGGCGATCCCGAACTACTCGCTCTTCGGCTGGCAGCGCCCGTGCTACCTGATGAGCGACGGGTACGTGCCGACGTACCGCGAACTCGTCGAGAAGACCGACTGGGACAAGTACGGCCGGGGCAAGGACCCGCGCTGCGCCAACTGCATGGCGCACTGCGGCTACGAGCCCACCGCCGTCCTCGCCACCATGGGCTCCCTGAAGGAGTCGCTGCGGGCGATGCGCGAGACCGTCTCCGGAAACCGGGAGTGACGCCATGACCGCCGTTCCCTTGGGCGTCCCCGAGGTACCGGCCCGGCCTGTCGCGCCGCGGCGCGTGTCGCGGCAGATCCAAGTCGGGCCGGTGGCGGTCGGGGGCGGAGCCCCGGTGCCGGTGCAGTCGATGACGACGACCCGGACGTCGGACGTCGGCGCCACCCTGCAGCAGATAGCGGAACTGACTGCGTCCGGCTGCCAGATCGTCCGCGTCGCCTGCCCCACGCAGGACGACGCGGACGCTCTCGCGACCATCGCCCGCAAGTCGCAGATCCCGGTCATCGCGGACATCCACTTCCAGCCCAGGTACGTCTTCGCCGCCATCGAGGCCGGCTGCGCCGCCGTCCGCGTCAACCCGGGCAACATCAAGCAGTTCGACGACCAGGTCAAGGAGATCGCGCGGGCCGCGAAGGACCACGGCACGCCGATCCGGATCGGTGTCAACGCCGGCTCCCTGGACCGCCGCCTGCTGCAGAAGTACGGCAGGGCGACCCCCGAGGCCCTGGTCGAGTCGGCCCTGTGGGAGGCCTCCCTCTTCGAGGAGCACGGCTTCCGGGACATCAAGATCTCGGTCAAGCACAACGACCCGGTCGTGATGATCGAGGCGTACCGGCAGCTCGCCGAGGCCTGCGACTACCCGCTGC
>NZ_JBFAET010000127.1:0-26268 GCF_040642095.1 Streptomyces sp. NPDC020362 | reverse complement strand
CTGGCGTAGGGGCGTTAGCCGCCGGAGGCGGAGCTGCGGCCGATCGGCAGCAGCTCCGCCCACATGCTGTGGAAGGTCACGCCTGGTCACCCTCGCGCATCGGCACCCGGACCCCGCGCTCCTGCGCGACGGACTCCGCGATGTCGTAACCGGCGTCCACGTGCCGGATGACGCCCATGCCGGGGTCGTTGGTGAGGACACGGCGGATCTTCTCGCCGCCGAGCTTCGTACCGTCGGCCACCGTGACCTGGCCCGCGTGGATGGAGCGGCCCATGCCCACGCCACCGCCGTGGTGGATGGAGACCCAGGACGCGCCGGAGGCCACGTTGACCATGGCGTTCAGCAACGGCCAGTCGGCGATCGCGTCGGAGCCGTCGAGCATGGCCTCGGTCTCGCGGTACGGGGAGGCGACGGAGCCGCAGTCGAGGTGGTCGCGGCCGATGGCCAGCGGGGCCGCCAGCTCGCCGGAGGCCACCATGTCGTTGAAGCGCTCGCCGGCCTTGTCGCGCTCGCCGTAGCCGAGCCAGCAGATGCGGGCGGGCAGGCCCTGGAAGTGGACGCGCTCGCCGGCCATCTTGATCCAGCGGGCCAGGGACTCGTTCTCGGGGAACAGCTCCAGGAGCGCCTTGTCGGTCTTGGCGATGTCGGCCGGGTCACCGGACAGGGCGGCCCAGCGGAACGGGCCCTTGCCCTCGCAGAAGAGGGGGCGGATGTAGGCGGGGACGAAGCCGGGGAAGGCGAACGCCCGGTCGTATCCGGCCAGCTGGGCCTCGCCGCGGATGGAGTTGCCGTAGTCGAAGACCTCGGCGCCGGCGTCCATGAAGCCGACCATGGCCTCGACGTGCTTGGCCATGGACTCGCGGGAGCGGGTGGTGAAGCCGGCCGGGTCCTTGGTCGCCTCGTCGGCCATGTCCTCGAAGGCCACGCCGACCGGCAGGTACGACAGCGGGTCGTGGGCCGAGGTCTGGTCGGTGACGATGTCGATGGGCGCGTTCATCGCGAGCAGCTGCGGGACCAGGTCGGCCGCGTTGCCGAGGACGCCGATGGACAGCGGGCGGCGGGCGTCACGGGCATCGGTGGCCAGCTGGAGCGCGTGGTCGAGGCTGTCGGCCCTGACGTCGAGGTAGCGGTGCTCGATGCGGCGCTCGATGGCACGCGGGTCGCAGTCGATGCAGATGGCGACGCCGTCGTTCATGGTGACGGCGAGGGGCTGGGCACCGCCCATGCCGCCGAGGCCGGCGGTGAGGGTGATGGTCCCGGCGAGGGTGCCGTTGAACTTCTTCGCGGCGACGGCGGCGAAGGTCTCGTAGGTGCCCTGGAGGATGCCCTGGGTGCCGATGTAGATCCAGGAGCCCGCGGTCATCTGGCCGTACATGGTCAGGCCGAGGGCCTCCAGGCGGCGGAACTCCTCCCAGTTGGCCCAGTCGCCCACGAGGTTGGAGTTGGCGATGAGCACGCGCGGGGCCCACTCGTGGGTCTGCATCACGCCGACCGGGCGGCCGGACTGGACCAGCATGGTCTCGTCCTGCTTGAGGGTCCTCAGCGTGCGCACCATCGCGTCGAAGGAGCGCCAGTCACGGGCGGCCTTGCCGGTGCCGCCGTAGACGACGAGCTTGTCCGGGTGCTCGGCGACCTCGGGGTCGAGGTTGTTCTGCAACATCCGCAGGGCGGCTTCCTGCTGCCATCCCAGGGTGCTCAGTTCCGTGCCGCGCGGTGCTCGTACGGGGCGGGGTCCCGACATCGTCTGCCTCCTTCTGTAGCTGCGTCTATTCACATCCTGTCTCCCTGAATAGAACTAGTCAATACATCGGTGGACCCGCGTCGGCGCGCCGGGGGTGTTTGGCTGGAAGGCGCATGGAAGGACACGAAGGGACGCGAAGGCCGACAGAGACGGGGAAAGGCGTGGAGCACGACATCGACAACGAGGCCCGCGCCCGCGCCGCCCGGCGGGACGAGGCGGTGCGCGGCGCGGTGCAGCAGGGGCTGCTGGGGCCGGATGCGGCCCTGGCGGGACTGCTGGACGTCACCGGCATCCGGGAGTCGGCCGCGGCCCTGCGGACGGCGTTCGACGCGGTCGTGGCGCCGGGCACGCCGGTGCTGCACGCCTTCGCGGTGAAGGCGACCCCGCTGGTGCCGGTCCTGCGGCTGCTGCACGAGGAGGGCATCGGCGCGGAGGTGGCGAGTCCGGGCGAGCTGGCGCTGGCACGGGCGGCGGGCGTGCCGCCGGAGCGGACGGTGCTCGACTCGCCCGCCAAGACCCCGGCCGAGCTGCGCGAGGCGCTGGCGCTGGGCATCGCCGTCAACGCGGACAACCCGCAGGAGCTGGACCGGCTCGATGCCCTCGTCCGGCCGTCGCCCACCCGGTCGCCGCTCGGCCTCCGGATCAACCCGCAGATCGGCGGCGGCAGCATCGGGGCGACCTCGACGGCGACGGCCACCTCCAAGTTCGGCGTGGCGCTGCGCGACGAGGGGGCCCGGGAGTGGGTGGTGCGGGCCTGTGCGGACCGGCCGTGGCTGACCCGGCTGCACGCACACACCGGCTCGCAGGGGATCCCGCTGCCGCTGCTGGCGCAGGGCGTCGCCCATACGTACGCACTCGCCGAGGAGATCAACGCCCGGATCGGGCGGCAGCAGATCGACACGCTCGACATCGGCGGCGGGCTGCCGGTCGACTTCACCGCGGAGGCGACCGCGCCGACGTTCGCGCAGTACGCGCGGCTGCTGGCCGACCGGGTGCCGGGGCTGTTCGACGGCCGGTACGGGCTGGTGACCGAGTTCGGGCGGTCGCTGCTGGCCAGACACGGCACGGTGGTGGCGCGGGTGGAGTACGCGAAGATCTCGGGCGGGCGGCGGATCGCGGTGACGCACGCGGGCGTGCAGGTGGCCACGCGGACCGTGTACGCACCAGGGGCGTGGCCGCTGAGGATCGCCGCTTACGACGCCAAGGGGCGGCCGAAGGCGGGCCCCGAGGTGGTGCAGGACGTGGCGGGCCCGGCCTGCTTCTCGGGCGACCTGCTCGCCGAGGAGCGCGCGCTGCCCCTGCTGGAGCAGGGCGACTACGCGGCGGCGCTGGACACGGGCGCGTACTACTTCGCCCACCACTACGCCTACAACTCCCTGGCGCGGCCCGGGATCTACGGCTTCGCGCCGGACGGGGCCGGCTCGGTCGTCTTCGCGACCGTGCGGGAGCCGCAGACCGTGGCGGAGATCGTGGCCGAATCCGGAGGGGCGCACGCGGACAATCTCACCACCCTGCCTGCACCCGGGAGCCGTTGACGCACCCCCGCTCCCTCTCGAACAAATGGATCAACTGCCGTGAAACAGTCGTCAGTTGACCCACACTAGTACGCCGGGCGCACGTTCCACTGGAAAATGCCAAAGGCCTCACCCCTCACGCACACGTTGCGTAGTGTCCCTGTCACTCAACCGGAGTACAGCGGGGAGGGGAACCGGCGTGCCCGGAATCGACGAGTGCCTACTGGAGGCGATGCGGCTGCCCGGTGCCCGGGGAGCCGCCCTGGTGGACTGGACTAGCGGACTGGCGCTGGGCACGGTCGGGGACGCCCCCGGCGGTGACCACGAGACAACCGCCGCCGAGGCCGCCGAACTGGCCCGCCTGGCCGCCGAGCACGGCGCCTTCACGGCCGGGGACGAGGTGGACGGACGCCCGCCCGTGGAAGACGTGATCATCAGCAACCGCGACAGCTACCACCTGCTGCGGTTCGTGGTCACGTCCTTCGACAGCAGCGTCTTCCTGCACCTGTGGATCGGTCGCGAGGACGGCAACCTCGCGCTCGCCCGGATCCGGCTCGGTGAGATGGCCGACCGGCTGGTGCTGGGATGACCAGGGTCGGGACACCTCCGCCGCTGCCGGTGCGCGACAGGACCGCGGCGGCGGACCGTACGGCGGGCGCGCTGTCGCCGATGCTGCGGCGGCTCGCCGAGGAGCAGGCCACCGGGGTGCTCGTGCGCGAACACGGCACGCTGCACCTGGCCCAGGGCCGGGTGGTGCACGCCGAGAGCCCGCTCGCCCCGGGCCTGGACGTGCTCCTCACGGCCCACGGCACCCTCGCCGTGGCCGCCTGGCAGCAGGCCGCCGCCCGGGCGTCCGGCACCGCGGACGCGGCCCGTCTCCTGCTGGAGGCCGGACTGCTGCCCGAGGGCGCGCTGGAACTGTGCCATCTGGACGCGCTGTACGACGCCGGGTACTTCGCGCTTGCGCCGAGCAGCACCCCCGGCCGGTTCCGCTACGACAGCGGGCCGCGCATCGGCCCGCTGCCCTCGGTCCCGGTCATAGCCCTGGAGCGCGAGACGCTGCGCCGCCGTCTGCTGCTGCACCGCCTCTGGCCGGACCCGGCGGCCGACAGTGCCCCGCTGATCCGCGCCGACCCGGCCGGTGCGGCGCCGGTCACCCCGCGCCGACGGGCGGTCCTGGACCGGGTGGACGGCGCCCGCACGGCCCCGGAGATCGCCCGCAACCTGGGCAGACAGGCGTTCCACACGCTGGTGGACATACGCCGGCTCACGGCGGCCGGACTCGTCCGGCCGGTGCGGACGGTGTCCGCACCGCCGCCCCCCACTCCCCCTCCCCCGCTCACGGTCACCGACCCCGACATCGCGCTGCTGAAGAGGCTCAGGGATGCGCTGGAGGCGCTTTGAAAGGCACCGCCCCGCCGAGAGGAGAGAGCTGATGGTGCCCGAACAGGACCTGCAGGCCGTCCTGGACGAACTGCGCCGGCTGCGGACCCGTGTCCCGCAGCTCACCGGCGCGCTCGCGGCCGGCGTCGACGGGCTCGTCGTCGCCCACGACACCCCGGGCGTCGACCCGGAGGGCCTCGCGGCGCTCACCGCGGCAGCGCTCGGCGTCGCCGTACGCGTCGCCGACGCCACCGGGAACGGCGTCTTCCGGGAGCTGCTCGTGCGCGGCGAGCACGGCTACGTCGCCACCTACGCGGCCGGCCGCACCGCCGTGCTGACCCTGCTCGCCCAGGACCGGGTCAATGTCGGCCGGCTCCACCTGGAGGGCCGCCGGTCCGGCGCCCGCATCGGGGAACTGCTCGATGCCGCCGAGGCCGCCGCCCAGGCCGCACGCCCGGTCACCAGAACCACACCCGCACGGACCCGCACCACACGCACGCCACGCACCACGACGGCCGCCGAGGCGCGCACCGCAACCGACAGTTGAGAGGACACACCATGGCCAACACCGAGATCGCCCTGAAAGAGGCGCTCACCTCCATCGAGGGCGCGACCGGCGTCGCGCTCGTCGACTACACCAGCGGCATGGCGCTGGGCACGATGGGCGGCAGCAAGAGCTTCGACCTGAACGTGGCCGCCGCCGGCAACACGGACGTGATCCGCGCCAAGATGCGCACGATGGAACACCTCGGCCTCAAGGGCGACATCGAGGACATCCTGATCACGCTGTCGGACCAGTACCACCTGATCCGCCTGCTCAAGGGCCGCGGCGGCAACGGCCTGTTCCTCTACCTGGTCCTGGACGCGAGCCGGGCGAACCTGGCGATGGCCCGGCACCAGCTCAAGAGGATCGAGTTGGAACTGGAGGTCTAGGGCCCCTCCCCCAGCCGAGTCAGAGGAGCGCCGCGGTACGGCGGCGGGCCCCGCCCGGGGCCGCGTCGCCGGCCGCGATGCCCGTACCGCGCAGGCCCTCCACGGCCTTCCCCACCGGGTTCCCGCCCCGCCGGTCGAGCCAGTCGACGCGCACCCACAGCAGCGCGTCCCCGGCGCGCTCGCGCCGCCCGAGCCAGGCGGCCTTCAGCCGGAGCCCGGCGCCGGCCCCGGCGAGCAGCATGCCGCCGGCCGCGGGCACCGCGAACGAGCTGCCGAAGGCGACGGCGAAGGCCGACAGCAGCCACCAGCGGTGCCCCCGGCGCCAGGTGCGCACGGTGACCGCCCGGTCCTGCAGGACGTCGTGCTTGCCCGCGCGGGCGGCCCCGCGGGCGAGGGCGGTGTACCGCCTGCGCCGCGCCGTCACCACGACGGCCGCGGTGACGAGGAACAGCGCGGCCCCGGCCAGGACCCCGATCCGGCGCCCGGTCACGCCGGGCACCAGGACCCCGGTCCCGGCGGCGAACACCCCGAGCCACCACAGCGGTGCGGCCCCCGCCCGTACGACGACGGCCACTCGGGCCAGTCCCTGTCCTCCGCGTCCTGCGCGCGCCACGTCGGCCTCCCGTGTCACGTGTCCATCAAGCGTCTGCGTGTGCGCACGACGCTAGTGGCTGAACGTGAGACGAGTCTGAGAGCGCGCCAGATCAGTCGACGAACAGTCCGCGGGCCGCCGCGTTCGCGTCGAACTCCTCCAGCCTCGCCTGGGCGTCGGGCAGATCGTCGCAGACCGCCTCCAGCAGCACCCGCCCGAGCAGCATCGGCGCGCACGCGGTGTCGAAGGCGAGCCCGGTGCCGACCGCGGCGGGCAGCAGCAGGTCGGAGTACCTGGCGACCGGGGCGAAGGCCGAGTCGGCGACCGTGACGACGGTCAGGCCCGCCTCCTTGGCGTAGCCGAGGGTGTCGACGACCTCACGCGGATGCCGGGGCAGCGCGAAGCAGAGCAGGGCGGTGGCGCCCGCGCGGACGGCCGCGTCGATGCGGTCGTGGATCATCGTGCCGCCCTCGTTGAGCAGCCGGACGTCCGGGTGGACCTTGGCGGCGAAGTACGCGAAGCCGTACGCCTGCGAGGCGGCGGCGCGCAGGCCCAGCACCGGCAGCGGGCGGGAGGCGGCCAGGATCCGGCCGGCCCGCTGCACCGGCCGCGGGTCGGCGAGCAGCTCCGCGAGGTGCTTGAGGTTCTCGATCTCGGCCTCGACTGCCTGCTGGTACTCGTTGTACGAGCCGGTCTCCGCGGCCGGTTCGGCGGGCACGACCTCGCGCAGGTGCCGACGCAGGGCGGGGTAGCCGTCGAAGCCCAGGGCGACCGCGAACCGGGTCACCGAGGGCTGGCTGACCCCGGCCAGCTCGGCCAGCTCCACGCTGGACAGGAAGGGCACGTCGGCGGCCCGCCGCACCATGCTGTGCGCGATGCGGCGCTGGGTCGGCGTGAGCCGGTGCCCCTCGAAAAGCGTCTGCAGCCGGGTGGCCGGGCTGTCCGTCACACCGGCTGTCACGCCGGACGCCACACCGGACGTCGTGCCGGACGCCACACCGGACGTCGTGCCGGAGGTCACCCCGGGCGTTCCACCGGGGGTCACCCCGGTACTCCTGTCCACGCTCATGCCGTGCTCCCCCTCCAGATGTCCGTGAACCGGTCGAGCAGTGCGGCCGCCGTCGTCACGTCGTGTGTGAGCGGCCGGTCGGCCGGGTCGTCGTCGAGGACCGCCTCGGCCAGCGCCAGCGCCCGGCCGGCCGGAAGCCCCGGGTCGGGCCTCAGGTCGCGCTGGCGCAGCGCCCGGACGGCGGCGACCAGTTCGCAGCCCGCCACCAGACGGTACGCATCGCACGCGCGCAGGGTCTGGCGCGCGGCGAGCGAGGCGAAACTCGCCTGTTCCTCGACGCCCCGGGAGAGTACAGCGTGACCGAGCGACGCGGGGGCGGAGAAGGCCCGCAGGTCGCCGAGGGCCGCTCCGGCCGCGTACTCCAGGATCATCACGCCGGAGGAGGCCGGCTCGTGGTCGGCGAGGAAGGGGCGCAGGCGGGTGTAGGCGGGCTCGTTGAGGGTGGACAGGCGGGACGTGGACAGGCGGGCCACCTGGGTCACGGCGAGCCGGAAGTGGTCCAGGGCGAGGGCGAGCTGGGCCTGGTAGAAGCCGCCGTGGTGGTAGGCGGCCAGGTCGGCCGGGGCGATCAGCGGGTTCTCGGCCGCCGCGTTGATCTCCACGGTCAGGACCTGCTCCAGGGCGTCCGCCGCGTCGTGCGCGGGGCCGTGGATCTGGGGCAGGCAGCGGAAGCCGTACGGGTCCTGGATCCGGCCGAGCGGCGGGGTCGGCCGGTCGGCGGCGCCGATCAGCTCCCGCATCCGACGGGCCACCTCGGCGCTGCCGCGATGCGGGCGGGCGATGTGCACGGGGGCGGCGTACGGCTCGTGGGAGCCGTCGACGGCGAGCAGGGACAGCGCCGCGACGACCTGGGTGGCGCCGATCAGCCCGCGCAGTTCGTGCAGTGCGAGCACGGACTGGCCGAGGGTGAGCGCGTTGCTGCTGATCAGGGCGAGGGCGTCGTTGTTGTCCAGGGGCTGCGGCTCGGGGGCGGCGGCGCCCCGCCACGGATGCTCCCCGGCCAGCGCGAGGCCCACCTGGGCGAGCGCCGCGATGTCACCGGTGCCGACGGAGCCGAACTCGTTGACGACCGGGTACGCACCCCTCTCCAGCGCCTGGCACAGCGCGGTGACCACGGCGGGCCGCAGTCCGGCGCCTGCGGCCAGCACCTGGTTGGCGCGGACGGCGAGCATCGCGCGGACCTGCCGGGCGGGGAGTTCCCCGCCCACGGCGCCGGCGTGGCTGCGCAGCAGGCGCAGACCGTGCCCGGCGGCGGCCTCGGTGGGCACGTCCTCGTTCCGGTTCGCACCCACACCGGTGGAGCGGCCGTACACGCGCCCGGTCGCCGCGATCTGCCGGGCGGCGTTCCAGGACTCCTCCGCCCGCCGCATCGCCTCGGCCGCGGGGACCGGCCGCGCGGCCCCGTCGGCGAGGCGCACGACGTCCTCGACTCCGAGGGCTCCCCCGTCCAGGACCACTGCCGCGGACCGTACGGATTCGGGCGCGTCCATGATGCGAGACGCCATCAGGCCCACACTCCCCTCGCACGCACGGACAGCCTATTCAGACACCGAGAACTCTGCATGACGTCATACAGCCGGGCAAGAGGCGTCTCATGCGCAGCTCAACACGGTCTGCAAGCGCTTCCCGTCGCAGTAACGGTCCTGCCGAAACCGCCGCTCAAGCGGTGGTATCGCCGTGGCGATGATCTGACGACGAATCACCCAAGTGTCGTTAAACGACCACCGAGGGTGACTGATCGGGTGCTTACCGTGAAAGGGCGCTACTGGCACGACACTGAGGAAGCGTCATGGCCTCCAACCGCAGGGCCTTCCTGACGGCCACCGCCGTCACCGCACTGGCCGCCGCCCCGGCGACGGCCGCGCCCGGTCCCCCTCCCCATCCGCCCGTCACCGCGTACAGCGCCCTCGACGAACTCCTCGCCGGCAACCGGCGCTACGCCGCGGGCCGCCCCCGGCACCCGCACGACAACGCCGGGCGGCGCCGTCTGCTGGCCGCCGCACAGCACCCGTTCGCCGTGATCGTCGGCTGTATCGACTCCCGCGTCCCCCCGGAGCTGGTCTTCGACCAGGGGCTCGGCGACCTGCTGTGCATAAGGACGGCCGGCCAGGTGCTGGACGAGGCCGTGCTCGGCTCCGTCCAGTACGGCGTGGAGGAACTGGGCGTCCCGCTCGTGGTGGTCCTCGGGCACGAGCGCTGCGGGGCCGTCGCCGCCACGCTGGAACATCTGCGCACGGGCGCGCCGGTGCCGGGCCATCTGGAGCTGCTGGTGGACGAGATCGTCCCCGCCGCCCGCCGCACCCGCGCACTGCCCGGTGACTGGGCCGAGCACACCATGCGGGCCCACACCGCCTGGGTGCGGGACGCGATCCGCGCGGACCCCGCGTTCGGCACCGCGCATGTCGAGGCGGCACGGTTCGATCTCGATACCGGGCTCGTGTCCCTGCTGCCCTGAAACCCGCATCCAGCACAGCCCCTGAAGAAGCCATGAACCTGACCCGAGCCCTGTCCGTCCTGCCCTCCCTCTCCGACCTGCGGTCCATGGCCCGCGCCCCGCGCCGCGATCTGCTGTGCGGGCTGACCGTGGCGGTCGTCGCGCTGCCTCTGGCCCTCGGCTTCGGCGTCACCTCCGGACTCGGTGCCGCCGCCGGGCTGACCACGGCGGTCGTCGCCGGTGCGCTGGCCGCGCTGTGCGGCGGCAGCGCCCGCCAGGTCAGCGGCCCGACCGGCGCGATGACCGTGGTCCTCGTGCCGATCGTGCACCGCTACGGCGCCGACGGCGTCCTCACCGTCGGCCTGATGGCGGGGGTCGTGCTACTGGTCCTCGCCTTCGCCCGGGCGGGCGCCGC
This sequence comes from Streptomyces sp. NPDC020362, assembly GCF_040642095.1. Taxonomy (NCBI): domain Bacteria; kingdom Bacillati; phylum Actinomycetota; class Actinomycetes; order Kitasatosporales; family Streptomycetaceae; genus Streptomyces; species Streptomyces sp. NPDC020362. The sequence continues at coordinate 16,187 of NZ_JBFAET010000127.1, read as the reverse complement.
GATGGCGTACGTCCCCGCTCCATTGATCGCCGGTTTCACCCTGGGCATCGCCGCTGTGATCGCCCTGCAGCAGGTGCCCGCCGCGCTCGGCGTGCCCACCCCGCGCGGCGAGCAGGTCGCTCTGGTCGCCGCGCGGGCGGCGCAGGAGTTCGGGCGCGCGCCGCACTGGCCGGCGCTGCTGCTCGCGGCCTGCGCGGCCGCCGTCGTGCTGGGCGGCGCCCGCTGGAAACCGGCCGTGCCCTTCTCGCTGGTGGCCGTCGCCGCCGCGACCGCCGCCGCGCAGGCGCTGCACCTGACCGTCGCCCGCATCGGTACGCTCCCGGCGTCCCTGCCCGCGCCCTCGCTCTCCTTCCTGGACCTCTCCCGTCTCCCCTCCCTGCTCGCCCCGGCCGCCGCGGTGGCCGCCCTCGCCGCCCTGGAGTCCCTGCTGTCGGCGTCGGTCGCCGACGGACTGCGGCCCGGCGAACGGCACGACCCGTCCAAGGAGTTGTTCGGGCAGGGCATCGCCAACCTGGCGGCCCCCCTGTTCGGCGGGGTCCCGGCGACCGGCGCCATCGCGCGCACGGCGGTCAACGTCCGCACCGGCGCCGCCTCCCGGCTGGCCGCGCTCTCGCACGCCGTGATCCTCGCCGGGATCGCGGCCCTCGCCGCCCCGCTGGTGGGCCGGATTCCGCTGGCCGTGCTGGCCGGGGTGCTGCTGGCGACGGCCGTACGGATGGTGGAGCGGGACGCGGTCCGGGCGATGGCGAGAGCCACCCGCGGCGACGCGCTGGTGCTGGTCCTCACCGCCGGCGCCACGCTCGCCCTGGACCTGGTGCGGGCGGTGCTGATCGGCCTCGGCGTCTCGGTGCTGCTGGCACTGCGCGCGGCGGTGCGCGGCACCCGGCTCACCCCGGCCGCGGCCGACGAACTCCCCGGCGAGGCAAGCACGGTGGCGTACCGCTTCGACGGTCCGCTGCTGTTCGCCGCCGCCCACCGCTTCCGGCGCAGCCTGGCCGACCTGCACGACGGCGTCTCGGCGGTCGATCTGCGGCTGTCCGGGCTGACGGCGGTGGACGCGACCGGGGCGCTCGCACTCAAGGACGCGATGGACGAACTGCGCAGCCGGGGCGTCGAAGTCCGCATCAGCGGGGTAGAGCACGGTCACCGCCGGGTTCTGGAGTCACTGGGAGTCCTCCCTGCGAGCCCCACCCCGAACAGGGGGGCTATCCCCAGTGCGGCGGGCGTGCCGACTGTCTAATGTTGCGGACATGACGGCAATGGATGCGCGGGACGCCGACTTCAAGAAGGAAGTGGACGCGACCCTGCAGGCCCGCAGGGAGCTGGGCGAGGAGTACGAGTCCGCCCTGGTGGACTCGTTCCTGGAGAAGGTCGACCAGCGCATCGACGGCGCGGTCGAGCGGCGGGTACGGCGGCAGATGGCGGAGACGCAGATGGTGATCGCCCGTGACTCCCGCTCTCCGAAGGCGACCGACTCCTGGGCCGAGCGCTTCGGCTTCGGCATCGTCTCGCTGGTGCTGGCGATCCCGCTGTCCGCGATCGGCGCCTACTACGCCCACCTCGCCGGTCTCCTGGTCACCTGGGCCGGCATCGTCGGCGTCAACGCCGTGCAGGGGGGCCGCGTCAACACCGGCCTCTTCGGCACCCGGCGCCGCAAGTCCTCCTCCCAGGACGGTGACTGGCAGGAGTGAACCGGCTCAGGCCTGCCGGGTCGGCAGCACCATGATCTGACGCAGGTTGACGTGCCGGGGGCGGCTGCTCGCGTAGGCGACGACGTCCGCGACCTCAGCCGCCGAGAGTCCCCCGATCGCCTCGAACATGCCGTCCAGCTGCCCGGACAGGTCCCCGCTGTCGACGTGCGTCTTCAGCTCGGTGTCCGTGAGCCCCGGCTCGATGTTGGTGACCCGCACGTCGCGCGGCCCGAACTCGGTGCGCAGGGACTGCGAGAGATGGGTGACGGCCGCCTTGGTCGCCCCGTACACCGCGTAGTTGGGGAAGGCGACGTGGGCGCCGATGGAGGAGATGTTCACCAGGTCGGCGGTGCGGCCCCCGGCGGCCGCGGCCACCAGGTCGGCGGTGAAGGCGCGGATGACCCGCAGCACCCCGGTCACATTGGTGTCGAGCATCCGCTGCCACTCGTCCAGACGCCCGTCGTCGACGGGGTTCGGCAGCATCACACCGGCGTTGTTGACGACCAGGTCGACGGGCCCGAAGGCCTCGTGGACCAGATCGCGGGCGGCCTCGACCGACGCGTCGTCGGTGACGTCGGCGGCCACCACCAGCGCCTCGCCGCCCTGCGCCCGGATCTTCCCGGCGACGGTCTCCAGCCGGTCGGCGCGCCGCGCGAACAGCGCCACCCGGGCGCCCTCGGCGGCGAGATGGAGCGCGACGGCCTCGCCGATGCCGCTGGCGGCTCCGGTGACGACGGCGGTACGGCCGAAGAGGTTCTCGTACGACATGGGTGTTCCCCCTGGTGCGGTGGCCGGGGCGTCTCCCCGGCGGCTGACACCACCTTCGCCGGGCGCGGGCACCCTACCCAGGGAACGGCTTTTCCTGGGTCTGCCAGTACCAGGTTCGGCGGCCCGTCCCTGACTACGATCGCCCCATGAACGGGGACCGGAACGAAGGAGAAGTGGGCGACTTCCTGCGCTCACGTCGCGCTCGCATACGGCCCGAGGAGGTGGGGCTGCCCGCGCACGGGAGGCGCCGCGTACCGGGTCTGCGCCGCGAGGAGGTGGCCCAGCTCGCGGGGGTCAGCGTGGACTACTACATCCGCCTCGAACAGGGGCGGGCCTCTGGGGGCCCCTCCCGGACGAAGTCCGGGGGCGTCTCCGATGCGGTTCTGGACGCGATCGCGCGGGTGCTGCGGCTGGACGAGACCGAGCACGCGTATCTGCGCACGGTGGCCCGCCCGCGCCGGAAGCGGACGAAGCAGCCGGCCGCGCCCCGCGTGCGCCCCGGCATCCAGGCGCTGCTGGACGGCATGGAACGCCACCCGGCCTTCGTGCTGGGCCGCCGGATGGACGTGCTGGCGTGGAACGCGCTCGGCGACGCGGTCAACGGCTTCAGCCGCCTGGCACCGGGCGAGCGGAACATGCCCCGGCAGGTCTTCCTGAACGCCGACGGCCGGGAGCTGTACCCCGAGTGGGCCGCGGTGGCCGCGCAGACGGTGGCGCACCTCAGGCTGAACGCGGGCCTGTACGCCGACGACCGCGAGTTGTGCGCCCTGGTGGGCGAACTCTCCCTGAAGAGCAAGGACTTCCGCCGTCTGTGGGCGGACCACCAGGTCAAGGAGTGCGCGTACGGCGTGAAGAAGGTACGGCACCCGGTGGCGGGCGTGCTGACCCTGCCGTACGAGACCCTGACGGTCCCGGCGGACCCGGAGCAGACGATCGTGGTGTACACGCCGGAACCGGGTTCGGAGACGGCGGAGAGGCTGGCGCTGCTGGGCAGTTGGAAAGCGACAACAGCCGCAACCATGAATTGAGGAACCACAACGGCGAGCAACCGCCTCCGCGAGAGCGGAGGCGGCTCAGCCGCAAGAGGGGGTTGCGCGGGGACCGCCGCACCCCCGTTGCCGGGGGGCGGGACGACGGCGGTCCCCGCGAGGGACGCGGGCCGGGTCAGGGCCGGGCTTGCGCGTCCATGGCGTCCATGGAGGTCCGGGAGCCGCTCCGGAGGTCCTTGGCGCCGTTCGGCGCCGGCCTGGGCGGGGAGCCGCTCCCGCCCTGCCGACACCCACTAATGTGCCGGACCCGTGTTAAGCGGGTGCTGCGTGCACGTGACACGCTCGTACCACTTCCGCGACGGCGCGAACGGCCGCGGTCACCGCAAGTTCGCCGCCGGCACGGGCTGTTCACCGCACGTTCGCTACTGCTTTCCGCCCTTGGCCAGGAAGGCCAGCAGGTCCTGCCGGCTGACCACACCGGTCGGCTTGCCCTCGACCAGGACGATCGCCGCGTCCGCCGAACCGAGCACCGACATCAGGTCGCCGACCGGCTCGCCGGAGCCGACCTGGGGCAGCGGGGGCGACATGTGCTTCTCCAGCGGGTCCTCCAGCGAGGCCCGCTTGGAGAACAGGGCGTCCAGCAGCTCCCGCTCCACGACCGACCCGACGACCTCGGCGGCCATCACGTCCGGGTGACCGGCGCCCGGCTTGACCACCGGCATCTGCGAGACGCCGTACTCGCGCAGCACCTCGATGGCCTGGCCGACGGTCTCCTCCGGGTGCATGTGCACCAGGGAGGGAATGGCGCCGTGCGCCTTGTCGTTCAGGACGTCGGCGACGCGGGCGCTGGGGCCCTCGTCCTCCAGGAAGCCGTAGTCGGCCATCCACTCGTCGTTGAAGATCTTGCTGAGGTAGCCGCGGCCGCTGTCGGGCAGCAGGACGACCACGACGTCGTCCGGACCGAGCCGCTCGGCGACCCGCAGCGCGGCCACGACGGCCATGCCGCAGGAGCCGCCCACCAGCAGGCCCTCCTCCTTGGCGAGGCGGCGGGTCATCTGGAAGGAGTCCTTGTCGGAGACCGGGACGATCTCGTCGGCGACGGTCCGGTCGTAGGCGGTGGGCCAGAAGTCCTCGCCCACGCCCTCGACCAGGTACGGCCGGCCGGAGCCGCCGGAGTAGACGGACCCCTCGGGGTCGGCGCCGATGACCTTCACCGTGCCGTCGCTGACGTCCTTCAGGTAGCGGCCGGTGCCGGAGATGGTGCCGCCCGTGCCCACGCCCGCCACGAAGTGGGTGATCTTCCCCTCGGTCTGCTCCCACAGCTCGGGGCCGGTCGAGTGATAGTGCGAGAGCGGGTTGTTGGGGTTGGAGTACTGGTCGGGCTTCCACGCGCCGGGGGTCTCGCGGACGAGGCGGTCGGAGACGTTGTAGTAGGAGTCCGGGTGCTCGGGAGCGACCGCCGTCGGGCAGACGACGACCTCGGCACCGTACGCACGCAGCACATTGATCTTGTCGGTGCTCACCTTGTCAGGGCAGACGAAGATGCACTTGTAGCCCTTCTGCTGGGCCACGATGGCGAGGCCCACGCCGGTGTTGCCGCTGGTCGGCTCCACGATCGTGCCGCCCGGCTTCAGCTCCCCGCTCTGCTCGGCGGCCTCGATCATGCGCAGGGCGATGCGGTCCTTCACGGAACCGCCCGGGTTGAAGTACTCCACCTTGGCCAGGACCGTGGCCTGGATGCCCTCGGTCACACTGTTGAGCCGCACCAGCGGGGTGTTGCCGACGAGGCTGATCATCGAGTCGTGGAAATGCACCGTTGTCTCCGGTTGCTTACAAAAACAGTGGTCATGGTTGGTGCCGCCAGCCTACGGCCCCGGGGTGACCCGGGGCGGGCGTTCACTCCCCGTTGAGATTGACGCACGGGCAGTACGGGGCAAGGAGTGGATGTACGGCTACGAGGAGGTGGCGGCGACGCATGACGAGCATGTCGAGGGCGAGAGTGGCCCGGCGCATCGCGGCCGGAGCGGCGTACGGCGGCGGCGGAGTCGGGCTGGCCGGAGCGGCCGCCGTCGGCCTGCTGCTGGCCGAGCTGCAGATGGCCCGGCGCCACGTGGGCAACGGCAGCAGCGGCCGGGTACCGGTGGCCGACGGTGTGTACGGCCATGTCTACGGCATCCCCGGTGAACCGGCCCTCAGACTGACGATGCTCGGCGACTCCACGGCCGCCGGGCAGGGGGTGCACCGGGCCGGGCAGACACCGGGTGCGCTGGTGGCGTCGGGGCTGTCGGCGGTGGCGGAACGGCCGGTGGAGCTGCGCAACGTCGCCCTTCCGGGGGCGCAGTCGGACGACCTGGACCGGCAGGTGGCGCTGGTGCTGTCGGGCTCCTTTCCCGTCCCCGACATCTGCGTGATCATGATCGGTGCGAACGACGTGACGCACCGGATGCCGCCGACCCGCTCGGTACGGCACCTGTCGGCGGCCGTACGACGGCTGCGGACGGCCGGGGCGGAGGTGGTCGTCGGTACGTGCCCCGACCTCGGCACCATCGAGCCGGTGCAGCAGCCGCTGCGGTGGCTGGCCCGGCGGGCCTCGCGGCAGCTCGCGGCGGCACAGACGATCGGGGCGGTCGAGCAGGGCGGGCGCACGGTGTCGCTGGGCGATCTGCTCGGGCCCGAGTTCGAGGCGAATCCGCGGGAGCTGTTCGGTCCGGACAACTACCACCCCTCGGCGGAGGGGTACGCGACGGCTGCGATGGCGGTGCTGCCGACGGTGTGCGCCGCGCTGGGGCTGTGGCCGGCGGAGGAAGAACGGCCGGACGTCTCCCGCCGCGAGGGCTTCCTGCCGGTGGCCCGCGCTGCGGCCGAGGCGGCGTCCGAGGCGGGTACGGAGGTCACGGCGGCGATGCCGACCGGGCCGCGGGGGCCGTGGGCTCTGCTCAAGCGCCGGCGCCGGCGCCGCGTACCGGAGGCCGAGCCGGCAACCCCGTCCCCCTGACGCCCCTTTTCCCACCCACCCGTCCCGGCCGGCGAAAGGGCGAGGTCCAAGACGCCGGCTCCCCGGCCGGCCGGCAAGTCGTCTCCACCTGCCGGGCGGGCACACGCCCGCCCGGCCGACGGGAACGCTGCGCGCCGGTTGCGGTCTGTCGCGCCTCCCTTCCTGCGGGTGCTGCGTCGGCGGGAGCTCTTCGGCGAGGCCGTGCGGGGAGGCTTTCGGCCTGCCGAGGTGAGGGGCGGGTGGGAGAATGGGGTTCGGTCAGCCAAGCAAGCGCTTAGACAATTGCGGTCAGCGTCACACCCCGACACCGATGACCTCGCAGGTACGGACGGGTAACTTCCCAGCAGGTCCTGCAATCACCCCTATGCCACTGGAGCCGTGATGCCCGAAGCCGTCATCGTCTCGACCGCCCGCTCCCCGATCGGCCGCGCCGGCAAGGGATCCCTCAAGGACCTGCGCCCCGACGACCTGACGGCGACGATCATCCAGGCGGCCCTCGCCAAGGTCCCCGAGCTGGACCCCAGGGACATCGACGACCTGATGCTCGGCTGCGGCCTCCCCGGCGGCGAGCAGGGCCACAACCTCGGCCGGATCGTCGCCGTGCAGATGGGCATGGACCACCTCCCCGGCTGCACCGTCACCCGTTACTGCTCCTCCTCGCTCCAGACCTCCCGCATGGCCCTGCACGCCATCAAGGCCGGCGAGGGCGACGTCTTCATCTCGGCCGGTGTCGAGACGGTCTCCCGCTTCGCCAAGGGCAGCTCCGACGGCCTCCCGGACACGCACAACCCCTTCTTCGCCGAGGCCGAGGCCCGTACCGCCGCGGTCGCCGAGCAGGAGGGCACCACGTGGCACGACCCGCGTGAGGACGGGCTGGTCCCGGACGCATACATCTCGATGGGCCAGACCGCCGAGAACCTGGCCCGCTGGAAGGGCGTCACCCGCCAGGAGATGGACGAGTTCGGCGTCCGCTCGCAGAACCTCGCCGAGGAAGCCATCAAGAACGGCTTCTGGGAGCGCGAGATCACCCCGGTGACCCTCCCCGACGGCACGGTCGTCAGCAAGGACGACGGCCCCCGTGCCGGCGTCACCCTGGAGGGCGTGTCGGGCCTCAAGCCGGTCTTCCGCCCGGACGGCCTCGTCACCGCCGGCAACTGCTGCCCGCTCAACGACGGCGCCGCGGCCCTGGTCATCATGAGCGACACCAAGGCCCGCGAGCTGGGCCTGACCCCGCTCGCCCGCATCGTGTCGACCGGCGTCTCGGGCCTGTCCCCCGAGATCATGGGTCTCGGTCCGGTCGAAGCCAGCAAGCAGGCCCTGCGCCGGGCCGGCCTGACCATCGACGACATCGACCTGGTCGAGATCAACGAGGCCTTCGCCGCCCAGGTGATCCCCTCCTACCGCGACCTGGGCATCGACATCGACAAGCTGAACGTCAACGGCGGCGCCATCGCCGTCGGCCACCCCTTCGGCATGACCGGTGCCCGTATCACCGGGACGCTGATCAACTCGCTGCAGTGGCACGACAAGCAGTTCGGCCTGGAGACGATGTGCGTCGGCGGCGGCCAGGGCATGGCGATGGTCATCGAGCGCCTCAGCTGATCGACCCTCGGTAGCCGTACGGACACAGCAGGTACGCGAAGGGCCCGGAACCCGGAAAACCCCTGGGTTCTGGGCCTTTTCGTGATCCAATCTCCCTCAAGGTGTGACCTATCTCCCTCGCCGGAGGCATCTGCGCTGGTCAGTGCCGTGGGACCGGAAAACCCACGACCAAAGTCCTGTCCCTTTCGTGACGTTACGCACTGACAGCTGGTTAGTCCGCCCTTCAAGCTGATGTAGGAAGTCGGGGGTCGACTTTGAACCTGGGAGTACGTCAGTGAGCGCCATGCCGATCGCCCTGCTGCTCACCACGGCCGCCACGGGCGCCGTGGGCGTCGCCGTCCTGCGCACCGTCCTGAAGCTGCGCCGCCAGCTCGCGGAGCTTCAGGCCCAGCTCGCGGAGAACCAGACGGCGGCCATGCGCACGCTGCTGCCCGCCGCCCGTACGGCCGCGGACACCGACGAGATACGCGCGGCCGTGGCCGAGGCGCTCGCCGAGGAACGGGAGCGGGAGCTCGCCGAGGCCCGTGCGTTCTGGGCCGCCCAGGAGGCCCGTGACGCCTCGGACGCGCCGTCGCTGCTCGGCCTCGCCGACGGACTGGCCGACACCGATCCGTTCCTGCCCCGGCAGGCCGACTTCGCGGGCCTGGAGCCGCTGGAGCCGGTCGCCGAGCCGGCCACCGAGGCCGACGAGACGGCCGGGGAGTCCGCGGAACTGGCCGCGGCCCGCCGCCGCCACCCCTCGCACCCCGACTTCGTCCCGGTGCAGTCGCCGGTCGTGAACGACCACGAGCGCACGGTGACCACGCTGGAACAGCTGGCCGCCGACCAGGTCGAACTCTCCGACGTCCGCCCGGGTCCCCTCGGCACCCTCGACGTCTACGTCTTCGCCGACGGCACCACCCTGTGCATGACCCCGGGCCACCGCGAGACGGCCGAACGCCTGGCAGCGGCCGTGCGCGACGGCGAAACCCCGTACCTCCTGGGCGGTTCGGGCATCTCCGGTGCCTACGCGCTCACCTTCACGTGCGGCGACGACACGGTCTACATCCTCGCCGACCGGGTCATCGCGTCCCTCTGACGGCGCCTCTCTAACGGGGCGGGCACCCGGCCTCAGACCCCCGCCCTCTTCCGCGCCTCCTCCACCAGCCCCACCGCCTCGGTGACCTGATCCTCGCTCTCCAGCACCACCGCCAGGTCGTGCGCGGCCACCAGAATCTGATCAGCGGCCGCGAACATCCCCGCGTCCGGCATCTCCCGCGCCGCGGTGGCCGGTTCCTCGATGCTCTGCGTCCAGCGTGCCAACCGCCGGGCCAGCTCCAGCGCCTCCGCTGCGGCGCCGCGTTGCAGCCGGCTCTGCGGAGCCGCCCGCAACCGGTCGGCGAAGTGATCCACTGCTCGGGTCAAGGGCGTCGTATCAACCACGCGCCGAGCGTAACGCGCCGCACTGTTGCCAATACGCGAACGCTCAGGCACCGTGACGTGAAGGACCGGCTTACATCCCCTTTGCGTTCGGAGGCGCCGATGTCCCAACTCTTCTCCGAGGAGACCCACCGCAATCTGCTCGCTCGCATCCCGCACTGCACCGGTCGTGAAGTCTCCGACTGGCTGCGCACCGTAGAAGAAGGCCCCGCCCTGTTCCGCTTCGAGGAGAAGGTCAGCTGGCTCCGGCACGAGTACGACCTCGCGTACGGCCACGCCAAGGCGATCGTCCATGAGTACGACCTGAGGAGGGCGGCCCGGAAGCTGCTCTGAGACGCCGAGAGGGCCCCGGGTCGCGCCCGGGGCCCTCTCGCACGACCGGCCACGTCCGGCGCGTCGGCTAGTCGTTGTTGCTGAAGATCGCCACCAGCCGCAGCATCTCCACGTAGATCCACACCAGGGTCATGGTGAGGCCGAACGCGGCGAGCCAGGACTCGTTGCGCGGGGCGCCGTAGGCGATGCCGTCCTCGATCTGCTTGAAGTCGAGGGTCAGGAAGAACGCGCCGAGCACGATGGCGATGATGCCGACGATCGCGCCGAGCGGGCCGAAGCTGCGCAGGCCGCCGTCCGGGGCGACACCGAACGCGACCAGCAGCAGGTTGACCGCGAGGACCAGCACGAAGGCGAGGGCGATGGCCCCGCCGATGCGGGCGTAGCGGGCCGTGACGCGGACCCAGCCGGCCTTGTAGATCAGCAGGGTGGCGGCTGAGACCGCCATGGTGCCGAGCACCGCCTGGAAGGGGGCGCCGCTCCAGCGGCTGTTGTACATCTCGCTGATGACGCCGAGGAAGACGCCCTCGAAGGCGGCGTACCCCAGGATCAGGGCGGGCGACGGGGTGCGCTTGAAGCTCTGTACCAGACCCAGGACCATCGCGACGAGCCCGGCGCCGAAGGCCAGGACGTAGCTGGTCGGCGAGACGGGCAGCAGCGCCCACGCGAGGACGGCGCCGACAGCGACCGTGCCGAGCGTGAGGGCCGAGCGCACGATGACGTCGTCCATCGTCATCCGGCCGGTGGTGGCGGGGGCCTGCGGCGGGGCACCGTACTGCACGCCCTGCTGGGCGTACGGGTTCTGGGCGTACGGATTCTGCGCGTAGGGGTTGCCCTGTGCGTACCCGGCCTGCGGTGCGGTGTTGAAGCCGGCGTAGCCGTTGTCGCGGCTGAACCCCCGTCGCGAGAAGACCGGGTTACTGCTCCTCATTTCACTCCTCCATGACTGCCGCGTGCAGTCTTGGCTCGAGAGTAATGGATTGGCAAAGGATCGACCGTGATACTTGAGGAGGATCTTTCCCTCGCCCTGCTGCGCAACACGCTAACCGGAAGGCTTGTTCCCGGCTACGACGAGGGGGAAGCCCGTGTACGCGTCGGCGAGGTCGGTTTCGGCCGCGCGGCAGGAGGCGATCCGTTCCAGCCGGGCCAGCTGGAGACGCGCGTCGAACGCGCCGGCGTCCGGGGCGGAGTGCAGCAGCGTCGTCATGTCGTAGGAGAACCGTTCGGCCTGCCAGACGCGGCGCAGACAGGTCGCGGAGTAGGCGTCGAGGAGGTCGGGGGAACCGGTCTCCTCGGCGTGGGCGAGCGCCCGCGCGAAGGTGACGGCGTCCCCTACGGCGAGGTTCAGCCCTTTGGCTCCCGTCGGCGGCACGATGTGGGCGGCGTCACCGGCGAGGAAGAGCCTGCCGTGGCGCATCGGTTCGTGCACGAAGGACCGCATGGGCGTGACCGACTTCTGAGTGATGGGGCCGCGCCGCAGTGTCCAGTCGTCGCCGGTCTCCAGGCGTCGCTCCAGTTCGGCCCAGATCGCGTCGTCGGTCCACTCCTCGGCCTCGGTCCCGGCGGGCACCTGGAGATAGAGGCGCGAGACGAAGGATTCGACCGGGAGCGGAGCGACTTCCCCGGAAGGGTGGTGGCGGGCGGCGGGTGGGCGCATGGACAGGAGGGCGAAGCCTCTGTCGTGGCGGGCGTAGACCAGCTCGTCGTGGGAGGGGGCGACGTCGGCGAGGATGCCGAGCCAGGCATAGGGGTACGAACGTTCGAACACCCGGGACACGGCGGCCGGGAAGGCCTTTCTGGCCACGCCCCAGAAACCGTCGCACCCGACGACGTAGTCGCACTCCAGCACGTCCTCACGGCCCTGGTGGCGGAAGCGCACGCGCGGCCGGTCGCCGGTCGCGTCCTCGACGGCCAGGGCCTGGGCCCCGAACAGCAGCGGCCCGCCGTCGGCCAGCCGGAGGGCGATGAGATCCTTGCAGACCTCGGTCTGGGCGTAGACCATGACGGACCGTCCGCCGGTGCGGGCGGGGAAGTCCACGCGGTGGCGGCGCCGGTCGAAGCGCAGCTCGATCCCGTCGTGGCGCAGCCCCTCGCGGTCCATCCGCTCCCCGGCCCCGGCCGCCCGCAGCACGTCCACCGTGCCCTGCTCCAGGATGCCGGCGCGCTGGCGGTGTTCGACATGGGCGCGGTCGCGGCTCTCCAGGACGACCGAGTCGATGCCCGCGCGGTGCAGCAGCCGCGCCAGCAGCAGTCCGGCCGGTCCGGCTCCGATGATCCCGACGGTGGTACGCATCGGCCTGTTCCTCCGGCTGGGCGCCATCCCAGTGGATGTTCGCCTGGTGAAGTTTTCTGCACTCTTCGCTGGGCGTCGAGTCTGCGCCGGGGGGCGTGCGATGTCAATGAGCGAATGGGGTGACGGCCGGCCGTCGGCTCCGCGGGTGCGCTCACGGAACCGACGGCCGGCCCGGGACGGGCACGGCTCGGGTCAGTGGCCCGGCCAGCCGTCCAGGTGGCGGTGCAGGGTCACCGCCGGCTTGGCATGCTGCTGAGGAGCATGCGCGACGGCGTCGCCCAGCACCGCGGTCACCTCGGCGGCCAGTCCGTCCACGCGCTTTTGCAGCTCGGTGGCGGGCAGCGAGGAGCGGGTCAGCGCGTCGAGTCGGCGGTGGATGTCGTCCAGCTTGTGCCGAGTGGCGCTGTCCAGGCTGAACGGTGACGGTGTGGAGACGACGAACTGGTAGGCGCCGGCCAGGGTCTGGCAGCCGGTGCACTCCTTGTTGGCGGCGTCGCTGAGGTTGACGGCGTTCAGGTGGGTGTGTTCCCCGGCGACCGTGACGATCTGGAAGGACAGTGCGACCGAGCGGCAGTGGTCGTCCGCCGAACAGCCGGCGGAGACGGCGTTGGCCTGGTTGCGCACACCGACGGCGTTCACGGTGCCGAACTGCCGGACGGTGAAGGAGTCCCGGGCCTCGGTGTGGTGCGCCCGGTCGGCGTGGCTGAACACGTGGTCCGACGCGACGGCGGCGTGTGCCGGACCGGTTGCCGCCTGCGCCGGAACGGCGGTCGCCATTCCGGCCACGCCGGCGGCGAAGACCCCTATCCGTGCGACGCGGTGGGCGAAGGGACGGCTGCTGGACCGTTCCTTTCGATGGCTGCTCATGAACTCTCCTGACAAAGGGTGGAGGTGAGGTGTGGGCACGGGCGCCCGGGTCACGACGACACGGGAGCCGGTGACTCGGTGGGCGGTGCCGAGGGGCTGGCCGACGGCGACACCGGGACGCTCTCCGACGGCGTCGGCGAGGGCGCGGGCGCCGGTGCGGACAGCGTCGGCTGCGGCGCTCCTGCCGTGTCCCCGCCGGTCGGCTCGGGCTGCCGGGAACCGCTTCGGGTCGGCTTGCCCGGCTTGGCCGGCGCGGAGGAGGACGCCGGCGCCGACACGGAGGCACTGACCGGCGCCCCGCTCGACGGCCCGTCGGGTGCCCCCGGGGCCGGTGCCCCCGGAACCACCGACGGGGCTCCGGATTCGGCGCCCGGCCGGCCCGGCGAGCCGTCGGGACCCGTGCCCGGCGTCGACGCGTCCGGCGGCGCGGGCACATGCGTGGGCACACCGGGCTGCAGGATCGGGGCGATCGGCGGCTTCTTGGGCAGCGGCTGCGGGGTCACCCCGGACACCCACGCGTAACTGAGACCGGCCAGCCCGGCGAGCGTGAGGGCACACAGCACCAGCCGCAGCCGGGGCCGCCCGGCCGTGGACCGCTTGGCGGCCCGGAAGAGCCGGCCGCCGATCTTCACGGACAGGTAGACGACGCCCGCCATCGGGCACAGCAGCATGATCGTGCCGATCGTCCCGACGAGCCCCTCGATGATCTGCCCGTGCGCGAACGCCGAGCCGGTGCCGAGGAGTTGTTCGGTCAGCGACCGAATCATCGTGGTGAGGATCCGCGGCAGGTTCCACAGCGCGTACCCCATCTCGCCGACGATCAGCGGCACCATCGTCAGCACCCAGGTGGCGACGATGGTGCGCGCGGACTTCTTCAGCCCGGCGACCTCCGTGCGGGCCGCCCGCCCCTTGGCGCCGGGCGCCAGGGAGAGAAGGATCGGCTTGATCTTGCCGTAGAGGTCCGGCACGCCGGCGAGGTCGCCCAGGATGTAGTAGCCGTCCAGCCGGACGGCCGGCATCAGCTGTTCGAGGATCTCGAAGTGCCCGAGGTAGACCGCGGCCAGGAAGAACTGCGCCCCGGTGGCGAAGTAGGCCCCGGCCATGGCCAGCATGAAGACGACGTTGAAGTACACCCCGCCGAGGTCGGTCCGGATCCGGCCGGCGCGGCTGATCCGGTAGACGTCGGTGACGTCGGTGTACATCGAGGGCCAGATGAGGAAGAGCCCGCAGCCGATGCACCCGGGCCGGGCGCCGCCGTATCTGCAGGCCGAGGCGTGGCCGAACTCGTGGAAGACGAGCGAGGCCACGGTGAGGACGAAGACGATCAGGATCAGCAGCGGCTGGTCCAGGACCTCCAGAACCGGCTCGATCGCCCCGAAGAAGCCGAACAGCCACACGTCCATGGCCACGGCCGCGAGCAGCACGGCGACGACGACGGCCGGCCGGTGCAGCCAGGACAGTGCCCGTGCGATCTTCGCCGTGCGACGCTCGTCGAAGATCACCCGGTGGCCCTTGAGGGCGAGCAGCAGGTCGGAGCGCGGGGCGTCGACCTCGTCGCTCTCCTGCCCCTCGGGCACGGTCACGCCGAGCGGTTCGAGCTTGTTCTCCACCAGGTAGCGGACGTTTTCCCCGCTGACCTCGCGGCCGAACCGGGCGCTCACCCGGTGGGCGATCACGTCCATGTCCCGGACGCCGTCGACGGACGACGCCACCAGGTACAGCAGCCGTGACAGCTGCACGACCTGCCCGTCCCCCCGACGGGCGATGTACTTCGGGTCGGTGAAGCCCGACCCCTGGTACTCACCGTGCAGCTGCAGTCCCGCGCTGAGCCGTGGCACCGGGCGGCCCGGCACTCCGACGATCGGCACGGTGCCGGTCGTGACCTGCTCGTACGTCACCGGCCAGCCACCGGGCCCGGGCAGCGGGCCGGTGTCGTAGAGCGCGGAGGTGCCGTCTCCCAGCACCGTCATATGTGGTCTCCCCCCATGTCCTCGCCGCTTCCCCCCTGGCATGACGCCGGGGGCGGACCACGCCTGCGCATCGGTGCGATCCGCCCCCGGGGCCGTCCTCGCGGCGGTGCCGCTACTGCTTGACGGTGATCGTCTGCGCGGCGTGCGACTGGGCGTCCGACCACGCGGAGTGGTCGTTCAGGGCGGCCGACTGGTTGTCGGCGGCGATGTTCGCGACGTGCTTGGTGACGTTGACCGTCTTGCCGAAGCTGAACTTCAGACGACCGAGGGCCTCACGGCCCGGCAGCAGCTCCGCGGACTCGCCGTCCAGCTCGCGCATGTCCATGCTCATGGTGAATGTCCTTTCCTTGGTTTCTGCGGTGGGTCGAGGTGGTGCGCGAGTACTACTGGGTGACGGTGATGTTCTGCGAGGCGCCGGAGTCGGCCACCGACCACGCGGAGTGGTCGTTCAGGGCGGCGGACTCGTTGTGCGCGGCGATGTTCGCGACGTGCTTGGTGACGTTGACCGTCTTGCCGAAGCTGAACTTCAGACGACCGAGGGCCTCACGGCCCGGCAGCAGCTCCGCGGACTCGGCGTCGAGCTCATGGGCGTCCATCATGATCAATTCCCCCTCGGGAAAAGGCAGTTCCGGTCGGATCGAGTCAGGTTCCCCCCAGACTCTGTCCAACTTGGTCGGACGGACTGTCCAACGAGATTGGACACTAGGGCTTCGCGGGACAACTGCGCAACCCGATCGGGGAATCACCCTTTCGGCAGCCCGGCTACCCGACCGTAGAATCAGCCGCGACAGGGAGGTTCGGCCCAGCGGCGAGCAGGAAGTGACCAACGGTGTCCAACGCACTGCAGCAGTTGATCCGCGAGCGCCTCGACCGCAAGGGCTGGTCATACGGCGATGTGGCACGCCGCGGCGGCGTACCCCGCTCCACCGTCCACCACCTGGCGACCATGGACCGGGTGGCCCGCATGCCCCAGGCGACCACACTGGAGGGCCTGGCCAAGGGGCTCGAACTGCCGCTCGACACCGTGCGGCGCGCCGCGGCCGAGGCCTGCGGCATCCACGTGTACGGCGCCCCGGCCCCCGCGGACGCGGACGGCCCGGCCGCCCGGCCCAGCGACCCCGAGGTGGACCTGCTCATCGCCAGCGTGCAGCAGCTGTCGGCCGACGACCGGCGGCACGTCGCCGCCCTGGTGGAGTCCCTGCTGGGCCGCTCCGCGCAGCACACGCCGGAGAAGTGACCCGCCGGGGCGACGGCGCCGGCCCG
>NZ_JBFAET010000126.1:0-26443 GCF_040642095.1 Streptomyces sp. NPDC020362 | reverse complement strand
CCCACAACCACAGCACGGCGCTCCAGCACCGCACGCGACGTCGCCAACGAGAACGCCACGTCCTCCGCCCGAACCCCGACGCCCCCAACGCCCCCGACGCCCCCAACGTCCAGGAAGGACAGCAACCTGCCCGCCTGCTCCCGCAGCGCCGCATCGCTCCTCGCCGACAGCACCCACGGGACCGGTCCCGCAACGGCCGTCCCACGGGCGGGCTCTTCGCTCGTCGCAGCCTGCTCGACGATGACGTGCGCGTTGGTGCCGCTGATACCGAAGGAGGACACCGCTGCCCGGCGCGGCAGGTCGCCCGCGGGCCACTCCACCGCCTCGGTCAGCAGTCGCACGCCGCTTGCCGACCAGTCCACATGCGGGGTCGGCTCGTCCACGTGCAGGGTCTGCGGCAGCACACCGTGCTGCATCGCCATGACCATCTTGATCACGCCGGCCACGCCCGCCGCGGCCTGCGTGTGACCGATGTTCGACTTCAGCGAGCCCAGCCACAGCGGCCGGTCGCCGTCCCGTCCCCGGCCGTAGGCGGCGATGAGGGCTTCCGCCTCGATCGGGTCGCCGAGCCGCGTGCCCGTACCGTGCGCCTCGACGGCGTCGACGTCCGCGGGGGCGAGTCCGGCGGCCGCCAGGGCCTGGCGGATGACGCGCTGCTGGGAAGGGCCGTTGGGGGCCGTGAGTCCGTTCGACGCGCCGTCCTGGTTGACGGCGCTGCCCCGCACGACGGCCAGCACCTGGTGGCCGTTGCGCCGGGCGTCGGACAGCCGCTCCACCAGGAGCATGCCGACGCCTTCGGCCCAGCCCGTACCGTCCGCGCCGGCCGCGAACGCCTTGCACCGGCCGTCCGCCGACAGGCCGCGCTGCCGGCTGAACTCCACGAACATGCCGGGCGTGGACATCACGGTGACGCCGCCGGCCAGGGCCATCGTGCACTCGCCGCTCCGCAGCGACTGGACGGCCAGGTGCAGGGCGACCAGGGACGACGAGCAGGCCGTGTCGACGGTGACCGCGGGGCCTTCGAGGCCGAACGAGTAGGCCACGCGGCCCGAGGCGACGCTGGTCGTCGTGCCGGTCAGCAGGTAGCCCTCGATGCCGTCGACCGGCTCGTGCAGCCGGGGGCCGTAGTCCTGTGCCGTCGCGCCGATGAACACGCCCGCGCGGCTCCCGCGCAGCGTGGCCGGGTCGATTCCGGCCCGCTCGAAGGCCTCCCAGGCGGTCTCCAGGACCAGCCGCTGCTGCGGGTCGATCGCGGCGGCCTCGCGGGGGCTGATGCCGAAGAAACCGGCGTCGAACTCGGCCGCCTCGTGCAGGAAGCCGCCGTGCCGCGTCGAGGACTTGCCGGGCGTGCCGGGGTCCGGGTCGTAGAGCGCTTCGACGTCCCAGCCGCGGTCCGTCGGGAATCCGGAGACGGCGTCGCCGCCGGAGGCGAGCAGCCGCCACAGGTCCTCGGGGGAGCTCACGCCGCCGGGCAGCCGGCAGCTCATGGCCACGATGGCGATGGGCTCGTCGGAGTCGGCCACCGTCGCGGGCGCCAAGGCCGCCGCGTCCTCGCCGCCCAGGGACCGGGCGGCGAGGTGGCGGGCGAGCGCGGCAGGGGTCGGATGGTCGAACAGCAGCCCGCTGGGCAGGCGCAGGCCGGTGGCCTCGCCGAGCTGGTTGCGCAGTTCCACCGAGCTGAGCGAGTCGAAGCCGAGGTCTTTGAACGTCCACTCGGTCTCGACCTGGCGGGCTTCGGCGTGGCCCAGGACGGCGGCGACGTGGGCGCGGACCAGGTCGAGCACGGCCTCGTCGCGTTCGGTTTCGGGCAGTCCGGCCAGCCGCCGGCCCAGGGCTCCGACGGGCGCGCTGTCGGTCTCGGAGATGACGATGGCGTCCGGCTGCGGAGCCTCAGGAGCCCGGCCGGTGATGGCGACGGGCGACGTGGTGTCGCCGTCCAGCCAGTACCGCTGCCGTTCGAACGCGTAGGTGGGGAGCGCGACCTTGCGGCGTGTGCCCCGCCCGCCGCCGAACAGGGCGTCCCAGTCCGGCTCCACGCCGTGGACGTGCAGCGAGGCGACCGCCGCCAGCAGGGCCTGTGCCTCGGGGCGACGGGCGCGCAGGGCGGGGACGAACAGGGACTCGCTGTCAGCACCGGCACGGGCCATGGACGTGAGCACGCCGCCGGGGCCGAGCTCCAGGTACGTGCGGACGCCCTGCTCGTCGAGGCGGGCGACGCCGTCGGCGAAGCGGACCGCCTCGCGCACGTGGCGGACCCAGTACGCGGCCGTGCACCCTTCGTACCCCGAGGGCTCCTCGGACAGCCGGCCCGTCACGTTGGACACGATCGGGATGCGCGGGGCGTGGAAGGTCAGGCCCTCGGCCACGTCTCGGAACTCCGCCAGCATGGGTTCCATGTGCGGGGAGTGGAAGGCGTGGCTGACCCGCAGCCGGCTGGTCTTGCGGCCCAGGGCGGCGAAGGCGTCGGCGATCTCGGTGACGAGGTCCTCGTCGCCGGAGACGACGACGGAGTCCGGGCCGTTCAGCGCGGCGATGCTCACGCGGTCCGTGCGGTCGCCGACGCGGGCTCGGACCTCGTCCTCCGCGGCCTGGACGGCGATCATGGCGCCGCCGGCGGGCAGCGCCTGCATCAGGCGGCCGCGCGCGGCCACGAGGGCGCAGGCGTCGGCGAGCGAGAGGACGCCGGCCACGTGCGCGGCGGCGAGTTCGCCGATGGAGTGGCCCATCAGCACGCCGGGGGTGATGCGCCAGCTCTCCAGGAGCCGGAACAGGGCGACCTCGACGGCGAACAGCGAGGTCTGCGTGTAGAGGGTCCGGTCGAGTTCGGCCGCCTCCTCGGAGCCTTCGGGGGCGAACATGACCTCGCGCAGCGGCCGCGCCAACAGGGGGTCGAGGTGTGCGCACACCTCGGCCAGCGCGGTGGCGAACGCCGGGAAGGCATCGGCCAGTTCGCGGCCCATGCCGGGTCGCTGGCTGCCCTGGCCCGAGAAGAGGAAGGCGAGCTCGCCGGGCGGGCCCGTGCGGCCCGTGGTCAGCGCGGCGTCGATGCCGCCGGTGGACAGCTCGCGCAGGGCGCGCAGGAAGTCGTCGCGGTCCTCGCCCACGACGACGGCCCGGTGTGGGAACGCGGTGCGGCCGGTGGCCAGCGACCAGCCGGCGTCGGGCAGGGCGAGACCGGGGTGCGCCTCGGCGTGTGCGAGCAGGGCGGCGGCCTGGGCGCGCAGCCCGGGTGCGGTCTTGGCGGACAGCGGCCAAAGGGTCGGAGCCGCGCCCGTACCCGCCTGCGCAGCCACCCCCGTCGCCGGCGCCCGGTGTTCCGACAGCACGATGTGGCAGTTGGTGCCGCCCATGCCGAACGAGCTGACGCCGGCGAGCAGCGGGCGGCCGTCCTCGGTGGCCCATTCGCTGTGCTCGGTCTGCACCCGCAGGTTCAGCCGGTCCAGCGGGATCGCCGGGTTCGGTGTCTCGAAGTTGAGGCTGGCGGGCAGTTCACGGTGGTTGAGCGACAGGACCGCCTTCAGCAGGCCGGTGATGCCCGCGGCGCCCTCCAGGTGGCCGACGTTGGTCTTGGCCGAGCCGACCCGCAGAGGGCGGCCGGAGTCGCGTCCCGCACCGAGCACTGCGCCGAGCGCGGCTGCCTCGACGGGGTCGCCGACCTTGGTGCCGGTGCCGTGCAACTCCACGTAGCCGACGTGGGCGGGGTCGACACCGGCCCGTTCGTAGGCGAGCCGGAGCACCTGTTCCTGCCCGGACTGCAGGGGTACCGTCAGCCCGTCGCCGCCGCCGTCGTTGTTGACCGCACTGCCGCGGATCACGCAGTGAACGGGGTCGCCGTCCGCGACGGCCCGGGCGAGAGGTTTGAGGACGACGATGCCGCCGCCCTCGCCGCGGACGTAGCCGTTCGCGCGGGCGTCGAAGGTGAAGCAGCGGCCGTCGGGGGACAGGCCGCCGAACTTGGCGGCGCCCAGGGTGCTCTCGGGGACGATGTTGAGGTTCACGCCGCCCGCGAGGGCGATGGTCGATTCGCCCTTGCGGAGGCTCTCGCAGGCCAGGTGGACCGAGACCAGGGAAGAGGACTGGCCGGAGTCCACGGTCAGGCTGGGGCCGTTCAGACCGAGGAAGTACGAGACCCTGTTGGCGATGATGCTGCGGTGCAGGCCGGTGACGGTATGCGGGGAGATGGCCGTGAGTCCGGAGCGGTGGTGCAGGGTCGCGTAGTCGTCCCAGATGGCGCCGACGAACACTCCGGTGCGGGTGGAGCGCAGCGTCCCGGCGCGCACGTGCGCGTCCTCCAGCGCCTCCCAGGCCAACTCCAGCACGAGCCGCTGCTGCGGGTCCATGGCGGCGGCCTCCTTGGGGGAGAGCCCGAAGAACCCGGCGTCGAAGTGGCCGATGCGGTCGAGGAATCCGCCCCGGTGGATGTCGGTCCTGCCGGGTGCGGACGGGTCGGCGTCATCCACCGCGGCCCCGTCCCACCGGTCCGCGGGGACGTCTGTGATCGCGTCCGCGCCCTCGCTGAGCAGCCGCCAGAAGGCGGCCGGGTCGGCGGCCCCCGGCAGTCGGCACGCCAGGCCGATGACAGCTATGCCATCGTCCGAATCCGCCGATGCCGAACCGGCCCGATTACCCATTCCGTTGAGCTCGGACTCGACCATATTGCACTCCACCCACCCACACAGAGAATGAAAAGGCATCGCACCGTGGCGGCCACGGCACAGGCGATCGGCACGACCGGGCGGCAACAAGTTGCGGTGTGACCCCAGTTTCGGTCCCGCAGCCGCGCTCCGCCGCTGCAGCGGATCAGTTTTAGGGGAATCCCCAAGGGTCGACGTGCACGAGCATTGACAGCAGGCGACACATCTAAGGAGAACCCTAGGGACACTTGTGGGAGAACTGCAGCCAATACAGCGTCCCTCGATTCTCCTCCGATGATGAGGTCCCAGGTCTTTCATGGTGGATTTGCAAGCAGCCGAGAATCACTCGGCGCAGCCCTTTCCCACAGCTCGCCCCACAGGTTGCCCTTTCGACCCGCCCGCGGCCTTCACGCAAGCGCGCGAGGAATGCCCGATGACCCCGCTGCGGTACCCCGATGGGCACGTCGGCCACCTGGTCACCGGCCTGCAGGCCGCGCGGTCCGTGCTGACCGACCCCCGGTTCAGCTCCTTGCCTGCCGGGAAGCGTTCTCCGGTGAAGGTGCCCGGCTCCGAGCTGAGCACCGACGCACTGCCGGCGGGCATGTTCGTCAATATGGACCCGCCCGACCACACCCGCTACCGCCGTCTGCTGAGCAAGCACTTCACCATTCGCCGCGTGCGGGAACTCCGCCCGCGCATCCAGGAGATGACGGATCGACTGCTGGACGAGATGGCGAACAGGGGCGGCCCCGTCGACCTGGTGCAGGCCTTCGCCAAGCCCCTTCCCACGCTGGTCACCTCGGAACTGCTCGGGCTGCCCGAGACGGACCGCGCACAGTTCGCGCATCATGTCGACGTTCTCTTCAGCCTCTCCAGCAGCGGAGAGGAGATGCAACAGTCGATGACGGCCCTCGGCGGTATGCTCCACGCCCTGATCGCAGCCGCACGCAAGGACCCGGGCCCGGACATCCTCGGCAGGCTCACCGTCGAGACCGACCTGAACGACGAAGAGCTGCTCGGGATCACGATCGTTCTTCTCATCGCCGGGCTGGAGACCACCACCAACATGCTGGCGCTGGGCACCTACGCCCTGCTTCGCCACCCCGGGCAGCTGGCCGCTCTGCGCGCCGACTGGTCGCTCATGGACGACGCTGTCGAGGAGCTGCTGCGCTACCTCAGCGTGGTGCAGATCGGACCGATCCGCGTTGCCGCCGAGGATTTCGCATTCGAAGGGCAGTCCATCCGCAAGGGCCAGGTCGTCACGGTGTCGCTGCCCGCAGCCAACCGTGACCCGCTGGGCTTCGAAGACCCCGACACCTTCGACATCCGTCGCGGCACGACCCGGCACGTGGCCTTCGGCAGCGGTCCCCACCAGTGCATGGGGCACCACTTGGCCCGCCTGGAACTCGCCATCGGCTACGAGTCGCTGCTGCGCCGCTTCCCCCGGCTGGAGCTCGCCGTTCCGGCCCAGGAGATCGGCACCCGGGAGATGATGGTGACGTACGGCGTCCTAGAGCTGCCCGTGCGCTGGTGAGAGGACGCCGGTGATGAGGATCGAGATCGACGAGGACCTCTGCTGCGGCGCAGGCACCTGTGTGCTCGCCGCCCCTGCTGTCTTCGACCAGAACGACGACGACGGCACGGTGATCCTGCTCCACGCCACCCCCGGCGCCGAGCAGCGGGCGGCGGTGGAAGAGGCCGCCGAGCGGTGCCCGACAGCGGCCATCAGATTCGTATGACCACAGCGCTCTCGAAGGGCGCTCGGCCGAATCCTTGCACGCTCGGGTTCCTGGCCGTCGGCGCGGCCAGGACCCGCCGGGTCGGCGCCTCGCAGCCACCCGTCGCGGCAGGGTCACGGTGCCCTACGCGCGGAGCTCCGCCGCCGTGGTGTTCCTGAGCGGGAGTTCACCCGGATGCGAACGATGTGAAGCCGCCCGACGAAGCCACGCCTTCGGCGCACCCGAGGTCGGCCGGGAGAACATCGGCAACCAGGAGTGGAGATCGGTGCTGCGTGCCGCAGGATCGTCGACGTCGGCAGGTTTCTCGCGAATACCGGGCGGTTCCTGTCCGGTATCAACCGTACCGTCTGTCTCACGGAACATCACCTCTCACGGGAGCCTGCCATGCACTTTGCTTCGATTCGCATCATCACCGAGGACGTCGCTCGCATCGTCAAGTTCTATGAGACCGCCACCCGGGTGCCGGCGACATGGTCCACGGACGACTTCGCCGAGATCATCACACCGAACGCGACGCTTGCGCTGGCCGGCACCCGCACGGTGCAGCTGCTCGGTGACCAGGCGCCCCCGCCGGCAGCCAACCAGAGCGTGATCATCGAGTTCCGCGTCGCACATGTCGACGCCGAGTACGACAGGCTCAAGGAGTTCGACATCCACATGGTGAACGAGCCCACGACCATGCCGTGGGGAAACCGTTCACTGCTGTTCAGGGACCCGGACGGCAACGTGGTCAACTTCTTCACGCCCGTGACCCCGGAGGCGATCAAGCGGTACGGGCATTAGGCCTGCCGATCCGCCCATTGCCGTCGAGCCGGCCCGGCCTCCGCCTCCGTGACGGTTGGGCAGCCGTTGCGGTACTGGTCGGGTGCGGTGGCACGCACGCACTCCCGCCGATGGCCGTGGGCGCGCGAGCGACGAACCGAAGGGCCGGCGGGTGATGGGCACCCGGCGCCGGACATCGACGGGGTGCTGCGGCATCCGGCAGACCTTCAGAGGGTGGGAAGAAGACCCCCATCGACGGAGATGGCGATCCCGGTGAGGTAGGAGGCGCGGGGCGAGGCGAGGAAAGCGATGAGTTCGGCGGCTTCCTCGGGTTGTCCGGGGCGGCCGAGGGGAGCGGCAAGGCGCTCGTGGAACTCCTTGCGGATGGCGTCCAGGTCGCGGCCCGTGCGTTCGGCCGCGTTTCGCAGGCTGGTTTCGACGGCATCGGTCTCGATGACTCCTGGCATGACTGCGGTGACGCGCACGCCGTGCGGGCCGCAGGCGAGGGCGAGGCTCTTGCTGTAGGCGTTGAGGGCGGCTTTGGCCGCCGCATAGGGGGTGCCGTTGGGCTCACTCGCCTGCACGAACCCCAGTGGGCCGTGGGCAGGCTGCCGCCGGCTGCCGGCCTGCAACGTGCAGACGAACACCAAGCGTTCGCGTCCGACGGCCATGGCAGCTGCGCCGAGCGCCGCACCGCTGCCTCGTTCGCGGTGGACGGGATCGGTGCCGATCCACTGCAGACCGGCCCCACCGTTGCTGACGAACACTGCCGACGTGACCACCGGGCGTCCGTCCGCCCCACGGGCCGGACGAGAATCCCGAGGTCAGTGCGTAGACCGGCTTCAGCGTCGATGACCGCATCCCGCAGGTCGGAGCCGATGCAGCCTGTGCCCACGGACTGTGTTCAGGGCGACGATGGCCGTGCCGGCGTCGGTGGTTCGGCGTCGGCATATTCGAGGAGCCGACGGGCCAGGCTGCGCACCTCGTCGCGCAGGGCATCGGGATGCTCGATGACGAAGGGACGGTCCAGCCCGGCCAGTAGGGCAGGAAGCCAGTCCAGGCGTTCGGCCCTCAGCCGGACCCGTACCCAGTCCGATTCGTCCGCCGCCCGGGAGTCCCCGGATGGCTCAAGCGACGTCCGCCGGTCACCGGTTGCCTCGTCGGACGGGTCGGATGCGGGGTCGGTTGGTATCTCGAGCACGGTGGCGATCCCAGCAGGGAGCCGGGAGCGGATGTCATCGACGGTGCCGCGGACCCGCAGGGAGACCTGGTGGAGGTAGGGAGTCTCCGCGATCCCGGAGAGCACCCGGGCAGCCGGGTCGAACCCCGAAGGCGTCTCGAACGTGCCCGTGAGGACCGTCGCCTTCTCGACCCGGTCCAGCCGGAAGGTGCGCACCTCGCCGCTTGCCGAATCAGCCCCCGTCACGTACCAGCGCCCGGAGTGGGAGACGATCCCGTACGGGTGCACGGTGCGCTCGCTGTGCCGTCCCTTCCAGGCGGTGTAGCTGAGGGCGACCGGTCGGCGGTGACGGGCGGCCTCGGCGAGGAGCAGCAGGATGTCCGTCTCCGGCGTGACCGCCGGACGGGACGGAGCGGTGAAGTCGAGGGTCGCCAGAAGTGCATCCAGCCGGCGGCCGAGTGGCTCAGGCAGCACCCTGCGCATCTTGGCGGTGGCGCTCTCCGCTGCCGCTTCCGATGTTGCCGCCATTCCGGCCCGCCGTCCTGCCACCATGCCGAGCAGTACGGCCAGTGCTTCCTCGTCGGTGAGCATCAGCGGCGGCATCCGGTAGCCAGGGGCGAGGTGGTAGCCGCCGTATCGGCCGCGCACCGAGCGGACCGGGATGTCCAGGTCGATCAGGTGGCCGACGTAGCGCCTGACGGTGCGTTCATCCACGCTGAGCCGGCCCGCCAGGTCGGCGACGGTGCGAGTACCGCCGGCCTGAAGAATCTCCAGGAGGGCGAGCACCCGAGAGGTCGGTCGGGTCATGCCCGCGATTATTCATCAAATACCGGGCGGATTCCGTCCGGTATTTGATGCGGAACGCGGCCCGTCGACCCGCGAAAACGTCCCAGGCCTCTGCCCGGAGGCAGACCGGCGCCCCCGTCGCAGGCGGACTCCATCGCCGAGGAACTCGGCGACCTGATCCTCGGTCCACCTGCAATGACGCCGCCGACCTCGCCCAGCTCGGGAGGTCGCCGTCTTCTGCAGTGACCGCCAACCGACGGTCCAGCGCCGTCGGATTCGCGAATCCGCCACGGCGGACGAGTACCGCTGGGCGCCGATCTCCCGGGGGTGCCCTCGACCTCGGGGTTGGGATGGGGAAGGGAGGGCAGGTGGGGCCTCCCCAGCCGGATGACATGTTCGGTGCCGATCCTGATGGCCGTCCGGAAGATCCTGCTGCGAGACGCCATGCTGCACATCGCGTCCTCGTCGTCCTCCGTGCACCAGGTGGCCAGGTGGGCCGTCCTGCCCAGCGGCCAGGTGCGGACGGACATTTCCTGCTCGGCGATGCCGACGCCTGCACCTTCGGGCTCCGGATCACCGACGTACTGCTCGACGCAGGGGACCAACGACGGAAGATCTCCCTCCGCTCGCCCGACGAGCCGTCAAATGCACGCCGATCAAGTGTGATCACCGTCATTTCTACGGTCAGGCATTGACGGGTTTACAAGATCACGGATACAAACGGTGCACCCCTGCACCAGTCCAGCTCCTTCTTCCGTGACCCGGAGATGCCGCCTTGTCCTCAGCCTCCCTGCCGCACGCCCCTCGCGTTCTCGTGGTCGAACCAGCCTCCTCGGGCGGCACCACCCTCATCGGTGTCGCCGCCGAGTCGGGACTGCGTGTCGTCGTCGCCAGCGCGGACACGGGCGACCGCGCCCTCTCCGACGCCGTGCGCACCGCCGCCGAGCGGGTGTTGACCGTGGAGACCAACGACCGGGCGGCGCTGGAGGCGGCCGTACGGGAGGAGCACGAGCGGGAGCCGCTCGACGCCGTGCTGGCCGGTTCCGACATCTACGTCGCGGTCACCGCCCGTGTGGCCCACGCCCTCGGCCTGCGCGGGCTGCCGGTGGACACCGTCGAGCGTGTCCGCGACAAGAGCGTGATGCGGGCCGCTGTGGCCACCGCCGGACTGCGCACTCCGCGCTTCGCCGAGGCGACCACCGAGGACGAACTCCACGCCGCGGCCGAGCGGGTCGGCTTCCCGTGTGTGCTGAAGCCTGTCGCCTGCTCCGGCAGCATCCATGTCAGCCGTGCCGACACAATGGCCGAACTGTCCGCCGCCTTCAGGCGGTTGGTCACCGACACGGTGCCCGACATGGGCAAGCTCCACGAACACCGGGTCCTGGTCGAGGAGTACGTCGAGGGACCCGAGTTCAGCGCCGACGGGTATGTGCGGGACGGCGTCACCACCGTGGTGGCCCTCACCCGCACCCTGCTCGGGCCCGAGCCCGACTTCGTCGAGATGGGCCATCTCACCCGGGCCGACGTCGATGACACCACCCTGAAGACGGTCGCGTCCTACGTGGCCGACGTGGTGGCCGCCGTGAACCTCACCTCGGGTCCGTTCCACTGCGAACTCCGGCTGGCCGCCGACGGGCCCGTCCTCATCGAGATCGGCGCCCGGCTCCCCGGCGACCGCATCGTGGAGCTGGTCCGTCTGGTGACCGGGGTGAGCCTGCCCAAGGTGGCGCTGGCCGACGCTCTCGGCGCAGACCCCGCCGGCATGGGGGCGTTCGCCGAGGCCGAGGCCGCCGCCGCGGGCATCCGGTTCTTCGCCGCCGAGAACCTCGCCACCTTCCAGGGGCTGACCGGCTGGGATCAGGTCACCGCGCTGCCCGAAGTCACCGAGTCCGCACTCTACTTCGCGCCGGGCGACGAGATACCGGCCGCCCGGGACTGCCGTTCCCGGCTCGGCCACGCCCTCTTCACGGCCGACTCCCCGGCACAGGCACTGTCCCGCTGGCTGCACCTCGGCGACAGCGTCACGGCGAACTGACCCACCGCAAAAGATCATGAGCGATCACACAGACACACACATACTCGACTACGTCGCCGTGGGCGTCGGTCCGGCGAACATGAGCCTGGCGGCCCTGGCCCATCCGATCGACGGCCTGCGCGCCCTGCACCTGGAACGCCGGGAGAGTTTCTCCTGGCATCCCGGCCTGCTGCTGCCCGAGGCCACCCTCCAGGTCTCCCCGCTGAAGGATCTGGTCACTCTCGTCGATCCGACCAGCCCCTTCTCCTTCCTGTCCTTCCTCGCCGCGCACGGCCGCCTCTACCGGTTCCTCGCCGCCCAGTTCCCCGCCGTCCTGCGCGCCGAGTTCAACCAGTACCTCCAGTGGGTCGCCGGACAACTGCCCGCCATCGTCTTCGGCGCCGAGGTGCGCGAGGTCGATTTCCGCTCGGGCGCCTTCCGGGTGCGCACGGCCGACGGCGAGTCGGCCGCCCGGCATCTCGTGCTCGGCACCGGCCCGGCCCCGAACGTCCCCGAGCAGTTCCGGGAACGCCTCGGCAGGACGGTCTTCCACTCCGGCGAGTTCCTGCCGCGGCTGCCCGACGCCACCGGCCTGCGGGTCGCGGTGGTCGGCGGTGGCCAGAGCGGCGCCGAGGTGGTGCGCCACCTCGCCGCCGCCCCGGCCTCGCCCGCGACGATCACCTGGATCAGCCGGCGCCCGTCGTTCCAGCCCATGGACGACTCGCCGTTCGCCAACGACCTCTACACCCCCGACTACGTACGCCACTTCCACACCCTGCCCGACGACGAGAAGGCCCGGCTGCTGGAGCAGCAGACGCTCACCAGCGACGGCGTCGATCTGCCCATCCTGCGCGACATCCACCAGCTGAGCTACCGGGCGGACTTCCTCGACGGCGCCCCCGGCCGGCTCCGCTTCCTGCCGGACACCGACGTCACCGCGCTCGACGGTACGGACGGCGACTGGAAGCTGACCCTGGACGGGCGCGGCGGTGACATACCGGCAGTGATCGGCGCTGACATCGTGGTGCTGTGCACCGGATACGGCTACCGGATCCCCGACTTCATGGCTCCGCTGCTGCCCCGGCTGCACCGTTCCGGCCAACTCCTGTCCGTTCAGAAGGACTTCTCCGTCACCTGGGACGGGCCCGAGGGGCATCGCATCTATCTCCAGAACGGCGCCCGGCACGCCTGGGGCGTCGCCGACCCCAACCTGAGCCTCCTCGCCTGGCGCAGCGCGGTCATCCTCAACAGCATCCTGGGCGAAACGAGGTACCCGGTATGACCGCGGACCCCACCGCGCACATCCCCTTTCTCCCGGCCGAGGTCGAGGAGGACGGGGTCACGGTCGCCGACGCGGACCTGGCGAACTCCGTGGTTCCGCAGGCACCGTTCAAGATGGCGAGGTTCACGGTGCCCGCCGGCGGGACCAGTTCGCCCGACGTCCACGCGGTCCAGGAGATCTGGGTCGTGCGGGCGGGCACCGGCACCCTGGTCGTCGACGGAGCGCGCACCGGGCTGCGCGCCGGATCGGTCGTCGGCTTCCCCTCGCACGCCGTGCACGAGGCCTTCGCCGACCAGGGTGAGGACCTCGACGTCCTCTCGCTGTGGTGGGACGCGCCCGATGCGTGACACCTCCTCCACCGACATCCACGACCTCGCCGTCGTCGGCACCGGCGTCATCGGCGCCCTCACCGCCTACTACGCCTGCCTTCGCGAGCCCGGTCTGCGGATCCTGCTGGTGTCCCACGGCTCCCGCGGGCACGGCGCCACCGCCCTGTCGGCAGGCTTCGACACGCTGACCGGGCGCAATGAAGCCCAGCGCGAACTGTCCCTGCGCAGCACCGAGTTGTTCGACAAGCTGGCCGGGGAACTGCCCGGCCTGCCGCGCCGGGACCTGACGGTGCACTGGGTCGTGGCCCGCACCGGTGCGGCCGCCCTCGACGCCACCCTCGCCGACGGCAGCCGCACCGCGCCGGTCGACGCGGGCCAACGCCGGGCGCTGAGCGAGGTCTTCCCCGGCCTTCAGGTCGGCAGCGACCAGGTCCTGCTGTCCTCCGCCCCCATGGCGGTCGGCGGCCCCAGGACCCTCGCCGACCGGCTCCTCGACCACGTTCTCGACCTGCCCGGCAGCATGCTCGCCGAGGGCTTCCGGGTCACCGGGATCCGTCGCGTCGGCCGCCGACTGGAACTCACCGCCGCCGACGGCTCCGTCCTCACCACGCGCCGAGCCGTCGTCGCCCCCGGCCCCTGGGCACTGGACGGACCCGTCGCCGACGCGGCCCGGGCCCGCGGCGCCCGGGTGAAGAAGGTGGTGGCGTTCCACGTCCTCACCCCGCCCCCGCCCGGGGCCCCCGCCCTGGTGTTCGAGGACGACGACGCGTTCCTGCTGCCGGACGAACCGGGCGGCCGCTGGATTCTCAGCATCACCTCGCCGGACTGGGACCGGGGCCCCGACGGCCCGTTGGCCATCGGCCCGCACAACCGCGCCCTCGCCCTGGACCTCCTCGAACGTCACGTGCCGGGATTCGTGCCCCACCTGACCGGGGGCCGCGTCTTCAGTGACTGCTTCACGCCCGGCCACCTGCCCGTCGTGGACACCGCCGGCGACCCCGACGTGGTCATGGCGATCGGCGGCTCGGGCTCCGGTTACCGGCTCGCGCCCGCCCTGGCCGAGCACGCCCTCACCCTGCTGTACGGGAGAACCACCGCCCCATGAGCACCCTGCTGACGGCCGGGACCCACACCCCCCGGCACTACCTGCTCGTCCCGCCCGAGGCCACGCCCAACGGCCCGCTCCACCTCGGCCACATCGGCGGCCCGTTCCTGTGGTCCGACATGATCGCCCGCCATCTGCGGGTCCGCGGCGATCTGCCCCTGGTGATCACCGGCAGCGATGTGTACGAGTCGTACGTCACCCTGCGCGCCCACGCGGAGGGCTCCACGCCGGCCGAGGTCGCCGCCCGCTACGGCCGGCGCGTCCAGGACGACCTCGCTGCGATGGACATCGGCGTCGACGCGTTCATCACCCCCGACCAGGAGCCGTGGAAGGAGCAGTTCGAGGCCGAGGTCACCGCCTGCCTCGCCCGCCTGGACGAACGCGGCGCCGTACTCACCCGCACGGAACGCGTCCCCTACTGTGCCGGCTCCGACCGCTGGGTCGTGGGCGGCTGGCTCCAGGGCCGCTGCCCCGAGTGCGGGGCCGGCGTGGCCAGCTACTTCTGTGAGGAGTGCAGCGCGCACTTCCTCCCCGAAGCCGTCCTCGAACCCCGTCCGCTGCTCGACGAGGGCCCGCTGACCTGGCGGTCGATCACCAGCCGTTTCCTCACGGTGCCCCCCGCCGGCGTCCTGGACGGCGTCCTCGCCGAGCGGGGCATAGCCCGCCGCTACCGCGACACCGTGGCCCGCTTCCTGGACCGGGACGGCCTCACCATCCGGCTCACCGCCCCCCAGGAGTGGGGCCTGGCCCTGCCCGCGCCCCAACCCGGCGTTCCGCACGCCCTGTTCCCGTACGCAGGCATCCTGATGTTCGCCCGGCTGGCCGGCGCCGTGCACGGACAACTGTCCGGCACCGGCGTCAACGCCTTCGACCCGGACTCGGGCGTCACGACCATCACCACCCTGGGCATCGACAACGTCATCCCCACCCTGGTCGGCATCGTCGGCACCAGCCTCCTGCACGGAGGCATGAAGCCGTACGACCGCTGTCTGATCAACCACTTCTACCAGCTCGCCGGCCGCAAGTTCTCCACCAGCGCCCGGCACGCGATCTGGGCAGCCGACGTGGCCGCCGCACCGGCCCTGGACGTGGACGCCGTCCGCTACCACCTGGCCCGTGCGGACCTGGAGGCCGGTCCGGCCAGCTTCGAGCCGGAGGACTTCCTGGTCACCGCCCGCACCACGCTCGCCGACGACCTCGGCAAGCGGATCGCGGACGCCTTCCGGACCCTGCCGCCCACCGCTCCCACCGCGCCGCCCACTGCCCTGACGGTCCGTCTGGACGCGCTCCTGGCAGAGCAGTCCGCCGCCCTCGACGGCACCCGGATCTCCACCCGCCGTGCGGTCGGCGCATTCGACGCCTGGGCCGCCGACAGCGCCGCCGCCGAAGCCGGCGCCTACTGGTGGCTGAAGGGCCTCGCCCTCCTCGGCTTCCCCGTCATGCCCGGTCTGGCCGAGCGGATCTGGCACCTGCTGGGCGGTACCGGCGAGCCGCGCGCCCGCGCCTTCCACGCCGCCACTCCGCCCCTGCCCGACGCCCGGACCCCGACCCTGTCGCGGCCCGCGGCGACGGACCTCGCCGCCTGCCTGCCCGCCACCCTGCGCCCGGAGAACCGCACGTGACCGACGCCCCCCTGTACGTCGTCCTCAACCGCTCCGGCGACGAGTTCGGCGAGTACCACCGCTTCCTCGACGGCGCGCCCGCCCGGATGGTCTACCTGACCACGCCCGGCGGGCTGCCCGCCCTCGACCGGAACGGCGCCACCGAGCTCCACGTCCTGGACAGCCTCGCCCACGACGACCTGCTGCCCCTCGTCCGGGCCGTCGCGGACCGGCACGGACGGCCGGCCGCGGTCTTCGGGCAGTCCGAGTACGACATCCTCACCGCGGCCCGGCTGACCGCCGGCCTCGGTGTCACCGGCGGCTACGGCCTGGACCTGGTACGCCGGTTCAAGGACAAGCCCGCCATGAAGCAGGCCGTTGCGAAGGCGGGCGTACGGGTGCCCCGCTTCCGCCACCTGGACGACGCCCCCGACGCCGCCACCCTCCTCGCCGACCTCGGCGAGGTCTTCCCGCTGGTGCTCAAGCCCCGCTCGGCGGCCGGTTCGCAGGGCGTCCAGGTGGTCCGCACACGAGCGGAACTGGCGGCGGCCCTCGACGGCCTGGACCCGTCCGCCTACCAGTGCGAGGAGTACGTCGACGGTGACATCCTGCACGTGGACGGCGTCCACCGCGCGGGCACCCGCCACTTCGCCACCGCCTCCCGGTACGTCAACACCTGCCTGGACTACGCCCGTGGGCTGCCGCTCGGTTCGGTCCTGCTGGACGACGGCCCGGAACGCGATCGGGTCACCGCCTTCGCGGACGACTGTCTGCGTGCCCTCGGCCTGGCCGACGGAGCCTTCCACCTGGAGGTCATCCGGCGCGCCGACGGCGAACTCGTCTTCCTGGAGGTCGGGTTGCGCCCCGGCGGCGCCCAAGTTCCTTTCCTGCACGCCGACCTGTACGGCATCGACCTGTTCGCCGAAGCCTTCCGGGCCGCCATCGGCCTGCCCCCGCTGTGGCACGGCGCCCACGAGCCCGTCGCCGGCGGCTGGCTGATCTACCCGGCACCCGGCAGGATTCCCGCCCGGATCAGCGACCGTACCGACGCGCCCGCCGGCGTCGCCGAGCTCTATCACCACGAACTCCCACCCGTCGGCAAGGAGTTCACCACCCCCGGCAGCTACGACGAAGGAACCGGCATCTTCCGCTTCCGCGGCGCGGACGCCGCGTCGGTCCACCGGGCCGTGCAGACGGTGCTGGGTGAGTACCGGGTACGGACGGAGCCTCAGGGCCACCCGGCGGCCGCGCCCGGACGGCACGATGACTGACCCGCACCCCTCGGGCGTCGTGCGCGACTGGATCCGGCAGACGGTACCGGCCCCGGGGGCCGCCCGCCGGCTCGGGCTGCTCACCCTCATCCAGTCCCTCGGCCTCGGGGTGTTCGTCACCGCCAGCGCCGTGTTCTTCACCCGCACGATAGGCATTCCCGCCCAGCGCGTCGGCCTCGCCCTTTCCGTCGCCGGGCTGTGCGGCCTGCTGTGCGCCGTACCGATCGGCCGACTGGCTGACCGCCTCGGCCCACGCCTCGTGCTGATGGCGAACTTCTTGCTGGCCTCGGTCTGTTTCGTCGCCTACTGCCTGGTCGGCGGCTTCGCCGAGTTCCTCGCCCTGGCCTCGGTCGTCGCCGTGCTGGAGACATCGGCGGGCGGCCTGCAGGCCTCGCTGACGCACGCGCTGATGGGCGGGGACGAACGGGTGCGGGTCAGCGCGCAGATGCGCAGCCTGTTCAACCTGGGATTCCTCGGCGGCGCCGCGCTGGCCGGGATCGCGCTCTCGGTGGGCACCCCGGCCGCGCTGCACGGCACCGTGCTCGCCAACGCGGCGCTCCAGCTGGTCTCGGTCGCCGTCCTGTGGCCGATGCGTCCCGCCCGGTCGCTGGACCCGTCCTTGCCCGACGACGAAACCCCGGCCGCCGACGAGACCCCGCGCCTGTCCCGCAACTCGGCCCTGCGGGACCTCCGTTATGTCGCCGTCGCCCTCGTGTGCGGTGCGCTGGAGCTGTACCACCCGCTGCTCACCGTCGGCCTTCCGCTGTGGATCGTCACCACCACCCACGCGCCCACGCCGATGGTGTCCGCCATCCTCGTCCTGGACACCGTCCTCGTCCTGCTCTTCCAGGTCGCCGTCAGCCGGGGCGCCGAGACACCCGCCGCGGCCGCCCGGATGCTGCGCCGGGCCGGCCTCTGGCTCGCCCTCGCCTGTCTGGTGTTCCCGCTGAGCGCCGGGCGCGGCGCCCTGCTCGGCTCGGCCGTGCTGCTGGGCGGCGCGTCGGCCCTGATCCTGGGCGAGCTGTACCAGGCCGCCGCCGGCTGGGGCCTGGCCTTCGGCCTGGCTCCGGCCGGCCGCCAGGGCGAGTACCAGGCGGTGTTCTCCCTCGGGCGCGGGCTGCAGCAGTTCGCCGGCCCCTGGCTGATGACCTCGCTGGTGGCCGGCGCGCACAGCACCGGCTGGCTGGTCCTGGCCGGCCTCTTCGCCGCTCTGGGCCTGCTGGCCCCGCCGCTCGTCCGCGCGAACGGGCGCTCCGGCGACCGCCACGCCCCGGTGACCACACCCTGACTCTCCGCCCGCTCTCCGGGCCGGCACTGTCCGCCGGTCCACCGCACCACACGTTGGGAACGAACCAGCATCATGACCGTGACACGACGGCACGACCCCGAGGCCCGCGGCTTCGCCAGCGACAACTACGCGGGCGTGCACCCCGAGATACTCCAGGCCATCGCCGAGGCCAACGGCGGCCACCAGACCAGCTACGGCGACGACGTCTACACCGAGCGTCTCCAGGAGGTCTTCCGGGACCACTTCGGCCCCACCGCCCGGACCTACCCCGTCGTCAACGGCACCGGCGCGAACGTCGTCGCCCTTCAGGCCATGACGAAGCGCTGGGACGCCGTGGTCTGCGCGGAGTCGGCGCACATCAACGTGGACGAGTGCGGTGCACCGGAGAAGGTCGCCGGGCTCAAGCTGCTCACCGTGCCGACCTGGGACGGCAAGCTCACCCCCGAGCTGGTCGACCGGCAGGCGTGGGGCTTCGAGGACCAGCACCGGGCAAGCCCCCGCGTGCTGTCGATCACCCAGTCCACCGAGGTGGGCACCTGCTACACCCCCGAGGAGATCCGCGCCCTGTGCGACCACGCCCACGGGCTCGGCCTGCTGGTCCACCTCGACGGGGCCCGGCTGGCCAACGCGGCAGCCACTCTCGGCGTGCCGCTCGCGGCCCTGACCACCGAGGCGGGCGTCGACGTGCTGTCCCTCGGCGGCACCAAGAACGGCATGCTGTTCGGGGAGGCGGTCGTCGTCCTCAACCCGGAGTCGGTGCGGGGCATGGCGCACATCCGTAAGTCGAGCATGCAACTGATCTCGAAGATGCGGTTCCTGTCGGTCCAGTTCGAGGCCCTGTTCGGCGGCGACCTCTGGCTGCGCTCCGCCGCCCACGCCAACGCCATGACCCAGCGCCTGTACACGGCGGTACGCGATCTGCCCGGTATGTCGATCCCGCGTCCGGTGCAGGCCAACCAGATCTTCGCGGTGCTCCCGGCCCCGGTGACCGAGCGCCTGCGCAAACGATTCCGTTTCTACGTGTGGGACGAGCAGGCCGGCGAGGTGCGGTGGATGACGTCGTACGACACGACCGAGGAGGACGTGGACGCGTTCGCCGCCGCCATCGCGGAGGAACTGGCGGCGGGCTGACCGGCCCGTCGCCCGCCGGCGGACGCCCGGGCCACGGGCGGGCGTCGGCGCCGGGACCGCGTTCCAAGCCGTCCCCGGGTCGTCGGCTCCAGCGGCCCCCGCCGCGCGGGCGCGGGCTCGGCGGTGGCCGCCGCCGGGCCCGCCGGTCCGGGAGATCTTCGGTGTTCCTGCCCCGTGCTCGGGGGCTCGCTTCTCACGATCCGTCCGCAGCGGTCGGGCAGAGCGAACAGGCAGGAATGCTGGAGAGGATCACGGCGCAGCGGGACCGAACTGTACGCGCCGATCCGGGAGTTGTCCGGACGGCTGGAAGAGGCCGCGCGCCGAGCGCGAGGACCTGGCGGTAGCCGAGACGGTGCTGCGGGGGCCCGCGGAGCAGGCGACGGCCCTGGCGCCGACGGCCAAGGCCGGCCAGGCAGCCGGGCGGGCAGTGTTGCTGGTTCCGCGCCGGGGCGTTGGCCTCGCGGTTTCATGCAGCGGGCTGTCCGTCAGGTGGTCGGCTCCGCAAAAAGTTCCTCTGAACAGCGAGAATGAAGGTTGTCGAGGCCTCGTTTCCGCACCGGCCGGAGGCACTTCTCAGGTGAGCACGAGGCCAGGAGCGCTCTCGGGTTGCCGTCGCCGAAGTGGTGAGGTGGGGTGGTCGACCACCGGCAGCACCGATAGCGTCACCCTGTGGATCAGGATGAACGGCTACTTCACGCCTCGTCGTTCGGCGCGGCGGCGGTCGCATACGGCGAACACCGTCCGGACTACGCGCAGGCCGCGGTGCGCTGGGCTCTCGAGCCCGCGCCCGGCCCGCGCGTGCTCGACCTCGGCGCCGGGACCGGCAAGCTGACCGCCACGCTGGTCGCACTGGGTGCCGAAGTCGTCGCAGTCGAGCCCGACCCGGGGATGCTGACCGAGCTGCGCCGCTCACTGCCGGATGTCCGTGCCCTGCCGGGCAGTGCCGAGGCGATACCGCTGCCGGACGCTTCCGTCGATGCCGTTCTGGCCGGCAACGCCATGCACTGGTTCGACATGGCCGTCGCGGGACCCGAGATCGCCAGGGTCCTCGCGCCCAGCGGCATCCTGGCCGGTCTGTGGAACCTCATGGACGACGAGGTCGAGTGGGTTGCCGGGCTCGCGCGGGTCAGCGGGAGCGCGGCCATCGGCCCGCGTGACACGCCCACCAGCTGGCGCGCCGAGACGGCCGGCATGCACCTTCCCAGGACTGGCGCGGCCGCCCGGTTCGGCTCGCCGGAGCAGGCCGGGTTCCCGCACGGGCAGCGCCGCACCGCCGACTCTCTCATCGCGACCATCGCGACGCGCGCGGGAGTGTTGGTCATGCCGGAACAGGAACAAGAAGTCACGCTGGGCCGGATCCGCGCATTCCTCGCCGGCAGACCGGAGACCGCCCGCGGAGAGTTCACTCTCCCGATGCTGACCGGCGTGCTGCGCGTCCGACGGCTGTGATGCGTCACGTCGCCGGCGATCGGATGACACACCGCACGCCGTCCCACGACGATGGCGGATCCGCCCAGCGGGCCGTCAAGTTCGGTGAGACACCGCGAAGTTCAGCGAGAACCTGCAGCCCACCGCTTCGCCGTCGCGGTCGCCTGCGCGTCCTGCGATCCAGGCGGCCTCCGTATCCTTCCGGGCAACGCGTTGGCGGAGACGACCAGCCAGGGATCACGTGAGGCGAGAAAGCCGCCGACAGCCGGGAAGGCGGTCTCGCGTCCCGAGGTGAAGACCCTCCCGAGCACGGGGAGGGACGGCCCCGCCCGGTGGCCCGATGCCCCGCCGGCCGGCCCCTGTCACCGGGCCCCGGAATGAGGCCGCCTCCCTCGTGGCGGTGAAAGTGCGGTGGCACCGCGAGTTGCCCTTCTCGCCCGCACTCCCAGGGGATCATGGCGATGTCCTTTCGGGGACAAGGACGGCACGCCCATCAGGTCATTGCACTGCGTGCCGCTCCTACGTCATACGGATGACCGAAACGCGTCGTTGTGCTCCGAACAGAATTGCACACGGTCCGTGTCCGCTCCGTGACTGAGATACTCGGCGCCTACGAGACGCCACGGCAAGGCGCTCTGCCCGGCATGCCTTCGTGCAGGCCGCCATTGGGGGGAAAAATCATGCCGAAAAACACCACAGGTGACTTCCTGGTGACCATCGTGCCCGGAGACGAACGGAAATTCGTCTGCCCGGCGTGCGGAGTACCGATGAGCCTGCGGAATCCCGGATCGTTCGAGCTCAACCTCACCGTGAACGCACGCAAGGAATTCAACGAGGCCATCAGGCATTACGCGGCCTTTCTCTCCTACTTCGAGACCGAGGCTCTGGCGCGGAACATCTCCAGTTCGACCCGGAACGACGCGGCTCCCTATGCCCATACCGAGCGCGACGGTCTCGGTCCGTCCGAGTTCACTCAGGGCCTCTACAGCACCAAGGGAGCGGACGAGGTCCGGGAGCACTGGTGGAACCGGTTCGACCATTACGCGTTCTACCGGCTCGTGCACAAAGACCTCCTGCCTCACACGGACCTGGAGGCCCTCCTCGCCGACGCGCGTGCGCCGGAAGCCGCGTCGCAGGGGGGTGCGCCGTCCGCCCGGCAAGCCGGAACCCGGAGTTCCTCCGCAGAGCGGACGAGGGCCACCGCGTCCGGCGACACGACGGCGGAGAAGCCCTTCGAGGCCGCCGTACGCGTGCTGCTCGGCGGTTTCGAACCGCTGCGGATGGCAGGCCACATCATGTCGCTCGTCTTCGACCAGCCCCACGTCCGGCTCTGGCTCAGTGACACCGTCGACGCCGAACCGGCGGTCGGCCCGGTGCGGCGGGAGGTCAGCGGCACCGCCACGCTCAAGTCACTCACCGCGCAGCCGGAGGTGGCGCCGAACCTCGCGCGCTACCTCGGCCTTCTGGAGGAGGTACTCGAAGACCCCGGCCTGATGTCCAAGCTCCTGGGGCCCCAGTACGTCGGCATGCGACGCAAGCTGCTGGAGGAGATCAGAAGGGCCCGGCTTGTGCTGGTGCTGCTCCTCGGCCATGCCTCCGAGTCGGTCGCCAAGGAGTTCCCGGGCCTCGTCGAGCACTACGTGCCGTTCACGCTGCCCCGGCGCGTCGTGGTGGCGCCGAAGCTCCTGGCGAGCCTCCTCGAGTCAGCGGCGATCACTGATCTCTCCGGACTACGGCTCTCGGACCAGTACGTGAACCTCCTGCTGAGCGACGGCCTGGCCCCCGACCCCGCTCCCCTGACGCAGGACCAGGAAGCCCGTGTCATCGCGGAGCTCGTACGAAAGCTCGGGGACGACACCCACAAGGTGTTCACGTTCGTGTGCCGTGGGCCTTCCGGGCGCTCCGCGGAACGGGCACGTGAACAGGCCACGGTGGCCCGCCGCTACGCGCCCGAGGAGCCGGACTACTGTGGCTGGTACCCCAAGCCCGATGAGACCCACCCCGTCGTGTTCATCGGCAGCCCCGGAACGAGCAAGTCCACACTCATGCTGACGGGTCTCCTGCAGTTCTACAACAACGCCCAGGCCCTGGGAGCCACGGTCGGTTTCCAGTCGGACAAGGACCTGCGCGAGTACGACAACTACGTCGACCGCTACTGGAACGGCGCTCTGCCCGATCCCACGCCCGCCGGCTCGCGCAACAGCATTCAATTACGCGTGGAATCGACCACCGATCCCACGCGCGGCGCGAACTTCGTGTTCACCGACGTCCCCGGCGAGGTGACCTCTCGCAGCGTCAGGGGCGAGGGGGCGGACCCCATCGTGCTGGGTGTCCTCAAACACGCCGAGACCGTCGTGTTCCTCTTCGACCTGTCCATCGAGCAGGCCGTACAGCGTCAACTCGCGAACTCCCCCGCCCGGCAACACTGGGAGGCGCTCCTGCGCAACGCCGACAGTGTCATGAGGAACCGGCTTCCGAGCGAGGACAACGGTTCCGCCCCCGCCGGGAGCGGCGCCGCCCCGGGCACAGCCCCGCGCAGCCGCGCGCGCGTCAGCCAACTCGACCTCCTGGAGCGCATGATCTCCGATCTGCGCGAGATCCGCGGCGACGACCTGCGCACCGGGGGCCCGAATTTCATCTGCATCGTCCCCAAGACCGACCTTTACGTCGCCTCGGTCGCCGACGACAGGGATCTCCAGGAGAGCCGCATCAAGTTCCTCACCGAGTTCTACGACTGGCTGATCGACCAGAAGATCCTGTCGCCCTCCGCGAACGGCCCCGACCAGGAGATCTCCGGATCGCCGTCCGGAGCCATCGAGTGGTACCGGTCGACCGCCGGCTACGGGTGGCTCGGCAGCAACGGCCAGGGAGAGGTGGGCGGTCCCATGGCCAAGCACACGATCCAGCGGCAGCTCGAACTCGTCCGCAGCATCTCCGACCAGGCACGCGAAGCGCTGGGAACCATCGGCAAGGCGCTCGGGGACGGTGCCTCCGACGCCGATGTGCGCTCGCTGTCGGGCCTGGTGCGGGCACGTCTGATCGAGCGGCTGCAGTCGGTCTTCCGCTCGGAGGACGTGTACTTCCTGCCGATCTCCGCGCAGGGCGCCGATGTCCCGGACAACGCGCCGGGTGACGGCGAAGCCGCCCGGGAGGGGCATTCTCAGGGGAAGGGGTCCCTGACGTCCGGCCTGGGATATCCGCCGAACGCGAAGCTGTCGGAGTATGCCTTCATGCTTCCCGTCCTGCTGTCCTTGCGCGGCATGGACAGTGAGCGCGTCTGACCCCGGGGATTCCGGCACCGCACTCGCTGGTGGAACGGCGCGCCACGCGCCGACGGCGCACGCCGGCTCCGGGCTGGGCAAAGATCCTGCCCAGCCCGGGGCACCGGCCGTAACCCGCGCCATCGCCACCCGTTGCGCCCGGCATGGAAGAACTCCTTGATCCCACACCCGGCATGCCCGAACTGCACGAACCGCGCCTGCCCCTGTTCACCCTCTCGGAGGCACAGGAACTGCTCGATGTCCTCCAGCACTTCGGCACCACCGACCACGACTGGGGTGCACGGGCGCGCCACTTCGCAGCCGAACTCGTAGCCCGCGTCCCCTCCCACGATGCCTAGGCCGTCATTTCGGCGGTGACGGCGGCGTCCACGGAAAGAACCGGCCCGCGCTCGGGTGGTCCTGGGCACCGTCCACGCAGATGTTGGTGCCGTTGACCCCGCCGGCGCGGGCCGACAGCAGGAAGCACGCCACGTCCGCGACTTCGTGCAACTCGACCAGCCGCCCACGAGGGAAGTCGTCGCGGGCGAAAGCCTCGTACTGCTCCGGTCGGTTGTCCCGGAACCAGGCCCAACCCCCGCCCTCGAACATCACCGAACCCGGGCTGAGCGCATTCACCCGGATGTTGCGCGGGCCCAGTTCCTGGCCGAGTGCGGCGGCGAGATGGATCTCCGCCGCCTTCGCCGAGGCGTACGACGACTTGGGGCCCGGCTTCCACCCCGTGATGGACGCCACTACGAGCGCGCTGCCGCCCCCGCGCCGCTCGAAGTGCGGCACCGCGGTGCGGATGGCGTGGGCGGCATGCAGCACGTTCAACTCGTACGTCCGCAGCCAGTCCTCGGGCGTCGAATCCAGCAGCCCACCCCCGTACGCACCGCCGGCATTGGCCACCAGCAGGTCGAGCCCACCCATCCGCTCGGCCGCCTCGTCGACGGCCCGAGCCAGCGCATCCGGGTCCGTGACGTCCGCCTGGACACCGGGCAGTCCCGACTCCTTCAGCCTTTCCGGATCCCGTCCGCAGACGGTGACCACCGCCCCCTCTTCCTGGAGCGCCCGGCCGATGGCCAGACCGATGCCGCTGCTTCCTCCGGTGATGAAGGCTGTCTTCCCCGCGAGTCCCAGATCCACGGCCGCAGCCTGTCAGCAGACGCCGACAGGATCAACCCGGTTGCCCCGCGGCCGCATGCCGGCATCTCGTCCCCGACTCCGGTCGGCAAGGCAGCGAAGGCCGCAACATCGCCTGAACCGATCAGGACCGGTCTCCACGAGACTGATCAACCCTCCCACCACGGTTCCATGTCCTCCACGGCGACGAACTCGTGGAAGTCCATGTTGCCGATCTCCAGGTTGCACGCCATCGATCCGACGTCGTGGCACGGAAGAACCGCGGACTGTCCCGGGGTGTCGTACAGGTCGACGACGGTCAGCGGCCGACCAGGCTCGGCGAAGGTCCTTGCGTCGGCGAGCGCCACCAGTGTGGTGTGTTCCTCCGGCGGTACCAACCCGGGGACCTGGCCCGGGTGGAGGTCCTCGAAGGCCCGGTCGTCGACGACCAGCGCCGCCAACGGGTAGTGCTCCACGTCGATCTCCTCCGGGTCCAGGTTCACGCCGACGCAGCCGTCCTCGTCGGCCCCGCCCAGTTCGCCGAGGAGGGCGCGCCAGCCCTCCTCGTCACCGAAGGAGGTTCGCACCAGCAAGGCCGCGTCGGTGGAGGGCAGCGCCGGGAAGGACCGGCGGGCCGGCGTCGTCGGCGCGGGGAAGGCCGGCCGGCCACCGCCTCCCTGGTACATGCCGCACCTGTCGATGGTGCGCACCAGGTCGTTGAAGGAGAGCGCCCCGCTCAAGAGGGCGGCCAGGGTCTCGCCGAGCCGGGCTGACGGGACCCGGACACCGCGCCCGGGTATCGCGTCCAGGTCCACCAGCAGTGGCCCGTCACCGCCGTAGACCACGGGGATGTCCGCCAGGACGACGACCGGCGGTACGAGTCCGCCGCCCGGCACGAGCGCCGGCACGTTACCGCCGTGCAGGTAGTCCCATCCGCGGCCCTCGACCAGGTGGAGCCGCACCCTGCCGCCCCCGAGGACGAGCGCACTACCGTCTCGGTGGCCCCCGATCTCGTCGAGCAGCCCGCCCCACAGGGCTTCGCCGTCCTCGTAGCAGGTGCAGACCAACAGCACTTCACCGGGCGCAGGCTGGGGAAGCTCGGGAAAGGGCATGGCTCTCCTTCGAAGGACTGGCACGGGCGCCAGGACACTACTGAACTTGATCGAGTGATGCCGGAGCTGTTCACCTGACAGCGGGCGGTCGGCTCCCGTAGCTGGTCGAGCGGTGGTCCCTGGGCGTGTTGATCGGCCGGCGCGCTCTTCTGGAACAACCCGCCGGTGGGCGGCACGGACCTCGCGTCCGCGCCGCCATCGGTTCACTGGCAGGACGGTGGTCAGCCCGCGGTGCCGTCCAGGGCGGTGTCGGGGATCCAGGAGCCGTGGATCCCGGCGGTCACCCGTCGGGGCAGGTGGACGATGGCGATCTGGTTGAGGCCGGAGGCGTCGAGGACGAGGAGTTGCGAGGCGTCCTGCTTGAGGTCGGATACGACGGTGAGCAGGTAGCCGTCGTCC
>NZ_JBFAET010000125.1:0-26639 GCF_040642095.1 Streptomyces sp. NPDC020362 | reverse complement strand
CGCCTGTGGGGGGCGCGCTCCGTCTTAAACGGCAAAACTGGGCGGCACCATTGTCACCGGGGGAGCCGCCCATTTCGGCGTTCGTGACGCCTAGCCGAGTGCCTTGCCCGGCAGTTCCACCTTCGCGCCCAGCTCCATGAGCTTCTCCATGAAGTTCTCGTAGCCGCGGTTGATCAGCTCGATGCCGTGGACACGGGAGGTGCCCTCGGCGGCGAGGGCCGCGATCAGGTAGGAGAAGCCGCCGCGCAGGTCGGGGATGACCAGGTCGGCGCCCTGGAGCTTGGTGGGGCCGGAGACGACCGCGGAGTGCAGGAAGTTGCGCTGGCCGAACCGGCAGTCGGAGCCGCCCAGGCACTCGCGGTAGAGCTGGATGTGTGCGCCCATCTGGTTGAGCGCGGAGGTGAAGCCGAGCCGGGACTCGTAGACCGTCTCGTGGATGATGGACAGGCCCGTCGCCTGCGTGAGGGCCACCACCAGCGGC
This sequence comes from Streptomyces sp. NPDC020362, assembly GCF_040642095.1. Classification (NCBI taxonomy): domain Bacteria; kingdom Bacillati; phylum Actinomycetota; class Actinomycetes; order Kitasatosporales; family Streptomycetaceae; genus Streptomyces; species Streptomyces sp. NPDC020362. The sequence continues at coordinate 26,158 of NZ_JBFAET010000125.1, read as the reverse complement.
TGCTGCCAGTCGGTCTGGAAGCCGGGGTGCACGTCCGTCTCCAGCGCGATGGACTTCAGCTGGCCGCCCGGGTGCCAGAAGCGGATGCCCTCGTCGTCGATCTCGAAGGCACCGCCCACCTTCCGGTAGGTGTTCAGGAACGTCATCATCGAGCGCTGCTGGGCGCCGCGGACGTAGATGTTGCCGCTGGTCGCGAGGGCGGCGGACGCCCAGGACGCGGCCTCCAGACGGTCCGGCAGGGCGCGGTGGGTGTAACCGCCGAGCTTGTCCACACCGGTGATGCGGATCGTGCGGTCGGTGTCCATCGCGATGATCGCGCCCATCTTCTGCAGTACGCAGATCAGGTCCTCGATCTCCGGCTCGACGGCCGCGTTGGACAACTCCGTGACGCCCTCGGCCAGTACGGCCGTGAGCAGCACCTGCTCGGTCGTGCCGACCGACGGGTACGGCAGCCGGATCTTCGTGCCGCGCAGCCGCTGCGGCGCCTCCAGGTACTGCCCGTCCGCGCGCTTCTCGATGGTCGCGCCGAACTGCCGCAGCACGTCGAAGTGGAAGTCGATGGGCCGGCCGCCGATGTCGCAGCCGCCGAGGCCCGGGATGAAGGCGTGGCCGAGCCGGTGCAGCAGCGGACCGCAGAACAGGATCGGGATCCGGCTCGAACCCGCGTGGGCATCGATGTCAGCGACGTTCGCGCTCTCCACGTGGGTCGGGTCCATCACCAGTTCGCCGGGCTCCTCACCCGGACGGACCGTCACCCCGTGCAGCTGGAGCAGGCCGCGCACGACACGCACGTCACGGATGTCCGGAACATTGCGCAGGCGGCTCGGCCCACTGCCCAGCAGGGCGGCGACCATGGCCTTCGGCACGAGGTTCTTCGCACCGCGGACACGGATCTCGCCCTCCAGCGGGGTTCCGCCGTGGACAAGCAGGACATCGTCGTTGACGGTCATGAATCTCGCGTTCCGATGAGTCGGGCAGGGATCGGCCGATCACTTAGCGCGGGGGCCGGAGGGACAGCGTAGTCGCCGTTGCCCCCGCTCCCGTAGGCCCGAGCACCACCCAGCCGCGTCATAGCTGTGTCACAACACGAACCGTTCCCAATCGGGCACATGGGGTCACTGGAAAAGGGGTGCGCGCCGCGGCTGCCCCCGCCCGCCGGCCCGTCTCGCGTCTCCCCCCTCGGGCATGGCCCTTGCAGGGACGCACCACCCGATTCAAGCTCCGTTCACTCCCACACCCCGATTGGCTCCCCACTGCGGGGAAAGATGCGGGATCATGTCTGGCATGACCGAGGTGTCCTCGCTCACAGGGCGGCTGCTCGTGGCCACGCCCGCCCTGGCGGACCCGAACTTCGACCGTGCGGTGGTGCTCCTTCTCGACCACGACGAGGAGGGCTCGCTCGGTGTCGTCCTCAACCGCCCCACCCCGGTGGACGTGGGCGACATTCTGGAGGGATGGGCCGATCTCGCCGGTGAGCCCGGTGTGGTCTTCCAGGGCGGCCCCGTCTCGCTGGACTCGGCGCTCGGTGTCGCGGTCATCCCGGGCGGTGCGGCCGGCGACCGGGCCCCGCTCGGCTGGCGGCGGGTCCACGGCGCGATCGGCCTGGTGGACCTGGAGGCCCCGCCGGAACTGCTCGCCTCGGCCCTCGGCTCCCTGAGAATCTTCGCCGGTTACGCCGGCTGGGGCCCCGGCCAGCTGGAGGACGAGCTGGTGGAGGGCGCCTGGTACGTGGTCGAGTCCGAGCCGGGTGACGTGTCCTCCCCGGCCCCGGAGCGACTCTGGCGGGAGGTCCTGCGCCGCCAGCGCAACGAACTGGCGATGGTGGCCACGTATCCGGACGACCCGTCGCTCAACTGATGCCAGTGCACTTCAGTACCCTTGCTGATATGAGCACTCTTGAGCCCGAGCGCGGGACTGGTACGGGCACCCTCGTAGAGCCGACACCACAGGTGTCCCACGGCGACGGCGACCACGAGCGCTTCGCCCACTACGTCCAGAAGGACAAGATCATGGCGAGCGCCCTCGACGGCACCCCCGTCGTGGCGCTCTGCGGCAAGGTGTGGGTGCCGGGCCGCGACCCGAAGAAGTACCCCGTCTGTCCCATGTGCAAGGAGATCTACGAGTCCATGGGCAGCGGCGGCGACGACAAGGGCAAGGGCGGCGACAAGAAGTAGGGGAGTCCCCGCCCGTCTGAACACCGCAAGGCCCCCGGGACGCGTCGAGGCGCGTCCCGGGGGCCTTTGTGCTTTCTGGTCACAGAGTGGTTGAGACCTCTTGTCGGCATGTTCATGTTGTTCATAGCCTCCTGGTGTTGTGCAGAGCGAAACAGTCATTGCATATGTTGCAACGCACTAACTCTCCGGAGGAACGCTCCATGAAGCCGTCCGTCCCCCTCGCCGCACTGCTCACCCTCGTCGTCGCCACCGCCTGTGCCCCGCAGTCCTCCTCCAACTCCGCCTCCGACAAGGACGAGAAGACCGGCACCCTGAGGGTCTGGCTCTTCCAGGAGGTCGGCAACGAGCCGAAGAAGAAGGTCGTCGACGCGGTCGTCACCGACTTCCGGAAGGCCCACGAGGACACCAAGGTCGACGTCGAGTACATCCCGGTCGAGACCCGCGCCCAGCGTGTCAAGGCCGCCTTCAACGACCCGGCCTCCGCGCCCGACGTCATCGAGTACGGCAACACCGACACCGCGGGCTACGTCCACGACGGCGGACTCCTCGACGTCACCAAGGACTTCTCCGCCTGGAGCGAATCGAAGAACACCGACACGACGGCCCGGCAGTCGGTCACCGTGGACGGAAAGGTCTACGGCGCGCCCTTCTACGTCGGCGTCCGCGCCCTTTACTACCGCACCGACGTCTTCAAGGAACTCGGCCTGAAACCGCCGACGTCCATGGCCGGGCTGGCCACCACGGCCCGTGCGATCCGGTCCGCGAAACCCGACCTGTACGGCCTGGTCGTGGGCGGCGCCTACACCTACGGCGCCCTGCCGTTCATCTGGGCCAACGGCGGCGAACTGGCCACCGGCAAGGGCGGCTCCTACGCCTCCGCCCTCGACAGCGCCGCGGCCCGCAAGGGCATCAAGGCCTACACGTCCCTCTTCTCCGCCGACAACTGTCCCGCCGCCAAGTGCGCGGGCATGGGCGGCAACGACACCGTGACCGCGTTCGCCGCGGGCAAGGCCGGAATGGCGATCGGCGGCGACTTCAGCCACGCGGCCGTGGAGGCCGGCAAGGTGAAGGGCAAGTACGCGGTCGTACCGCTGCCGGGCGTGGCCCCGGGCTCGATCGCCCCGGCCTTCGCGGGCGGCAACAACATCGGCGTCCTGAAGAGCACCGCCCACCGCACACTCGCCGTGGACCTCATGGAGCGGCTCGCCTCCAAGAAGACGCAGTCCGCCCTGTTCGACGCGATGGGCTTTCTGCCGACCTTCACCGACGTGCGCGACCGGGCGGCGGCGCGGCAGCCCTTCGTGAAGCCGTTCGTACGGACGCTGGCCTCCGGCACCGAGTTCGTCCCCGCCTCGCCCGCGTGGTCGCAGATCGACTCCTCGCTCGTGCTGCCGACGATGTTCCAGGAGGTCATCAGCGGCAGGAAGAGTGTGGATGCGGCGGCGGAGTCGGCGGCCGGGAAGATGAACTCCGTGTTCGGCGCCGCCGGGTGAGGGCGCCCATGGGGGTGGGTGTTCTGGATCGTTGGCGGGTGCGGGTTGTTCGTGGCTGGTCGCGCAGTTCCCCGCGCCCCTTCGGGGGGTGGACGCCCTGGTTCTATCTCGCCCCCGCTCTCCTCGTTCTCGGCGGGCTGCTCGTCTACCCCGTCTACCAGCTCGGGCTGATCTCCCTCTTCCGGTACACCCAGGCTCAGGTCAGCGGTGGGGAGCCGGCCACCTTCCGGGGGTTCGGGAACTACACGGACCTGTTCTCCGACGGGCAGTTCTGGCAGGTGCTGCTGGCCACCGTGGTGTTCGCCGCGGCCTGTGTCGTCTCCACCCTCGCCGTCGGCTGTGCGCTCGCCGTGCTGCTCACGCGCGTGCGTGCCGTCCCCCGGCTGGCGCTGATGCTGGCGGCGCTCGGCGCCTGGGCGACCCCGGCCGTCACCGGCTCCACGGTGTGGCTGTTCCTGTTCGACCCGGACTTCGGTCCCGTCAACCGGATCCTGGGGCTGGGCGACCACTCGTGGACGTACGGGCGCTACAGCGCCTTCCTCCTCGTCCTGCTCGAAGTGGTCTGGTGCTCCTTTCCCTTCGTGATGGTGACGGTCTACGCGGGGATCCGCGCCGTACCGTCCGAGGTGCTGGAGGCCGCGGCCCTGGACGGTGCCTCGCAGTGGCGGATCTGGCGCTCGGTGCTCGCGCCGATGCTGCGGCCGATCCTCACCGTCGTCACCGTCCAGTCGGTCATCTGGGACTTCAAGGTCTTCACACAGATCTACGTCATGACGAACGGCGGCGGCATCGCCGGGCAGAACCTGGTGCTGAACGTGTATGCCTACCAACAGGCGTTCGCGTCCTCCCAGTACGGCCTCGGCTCGGCGATCGGCGTGGTGACGCTGCTGATCCTGCTCGCCGTGACCCTGGTGTACCTGCGGTTGCTGCGCCGTCAGGGGGAAGAGCTGTGAATCTTCCTCGGACACGTGTGCAGCGGCCGTGGCGATGGGCGGCAGAGGCCGCGGCCCTGCTGATCGCCGCCGCCGTCGCCTTCCCGCTGTACTGGATGGTGCTGAGCGCCTTCAAACCGCCCGGCGAGATCGAGTCCGACCGGCCCCGGCCGTGGACGCTCTCGCCGTCCCTGGACTCCTTCCGGCGGGTCTTCGGACAGCAGGAATTCGGCCGTTACTTCGCCAACAGCCTGATCGTCGCGGGCACCGTCGTGGCCGTCTCCGCGGTGATCGCGTTTCTCGCCGCGACCGCCGTCACGCGATTCCGTTTCCGCTTTCGGACCACCTTGCTGATCATGTTTCTGGTCGCCCAGATGGTGCCCGTGGAAGCCCTCACGATCCCCCTGTTCTTCCTCATGCGGGACGCCGGCCGGCTGAACACCCTCGGGTCGCTGATCCTGCCCCACATCGCCTTCTCGCTGCCCTTCGCGATCTGGATGCTGCGGGGGTTCGTGAAAGCGGTGCCCGAGGCTCTGGAGGAGGCCGCCTACCTGGACGGGGCGAGCCGCGGACGATTCCTCTGGCAGATCCTTTTCCCGCTCGTCCTCCCCGGCCTGGTCGCCACGAGCGTGTTTTCCTTCATCTCGGCCTGGAACGACTTCCTGTTCGCCAAGTCCTTCATCATCAGTGACACTTCACAGTCGACCCTGCCGATGGCCCTGCTGGTGTTCTACAACCCGGACGAGCCGGACTGGGGCGGGGTCATGGCCGCGTCCACGGTGATGACGATTCCGGTGCTGGTCTTCTTCGTACTCGTACAGCGGCGCCTGGTCTCGGGGCTGGGCGGAGCGGTAAAGGACTGAGGTCATGAGCGACAAGCCCCTTTTCCCGGAACCCGACGTGGCGCTGATCCCGGCGCCGGGCCGCGTCTCGGCCTCGCTGCCCGGCGGCGGCACCGGATACGTCATCGACGCGGACACCGAGATCGAGGCCCACGAGGGCACCGAACGGGTCGCGCGGTGGCTGCGCGCCACCGTCGGCGCCGCGACCGGACTCCCGCTGCGGCCCCACCACAACAGCGGGAGCCGCATTCTGCTGCGGATCATCCCCTCGCTCGCTGCCGAACTCGGCAGCCCCGAGGGCTACCGTCTGTGCGCGGACGGATATCTCATCGCCATCGACGGCGCGAGCGAGGCCGGCCTGTTCTGGGGCGCGCAGACCTTCCGTCAGCTTCTCGGGCCGGAGGCATTCCGGCGGGCCCCCGTCACCGGCCGGACGGAGTGGGAGTTCCCCGCGGTCACCGTCCACGACGCCCCCCGTTTCCGCTGGCGCGGCCTCATGCTCGACGTCGCCCGGCACTTCATGCCCAAGGAAGGCGTTCTGCGCTACCTGGACCTGATGGCCGCGCACAAACTCAACGTCTTCCACTTCCACCTCACGGACGACCAGGGCTGGCGGATCGAGATCCGGCGCCACCCGCAGCTGACCGAGGTCGCCTCCTGGCGGGCGCGGACGAAATTCGGTCACCGGGCCTCGCCGCTGTGGGAGGAGAAGCCGCACGGGGGTTACTACACCCAGGACGACATCCGGGAGATCGTCGCCTACGCCGCCGAGCGGCATATCACCGTCGTCCCGGAAATCGACGTACCGGGCCACTCGCAGGCCGCCATCGCCGCGTATCCGGAACTCGGCAACACCGACGTCATCGACACCACCGCCCTCACCGTCTGGGACACCTGGGGGATTTCTTCGAACGTACTCGCCCCCACTGACACCACCCTGCGCTTCTACGAGGGCGTACTGGAGGAAGTCCTGGAGCTGTTCCCGGCGGACGCCGCCGAGTTCTCGGCGTTCGTCCACCTCGGCGGCGACGAATGCCGCAAGGACCAGTGGAGCGAGTCGGTGGCCGCCAAGACGCGCATCACGGAGCTGGGTCTCGCCGACGAGGACGAGCTGCAGTCCTGGTTCATCGGGCACTTCGACCGGTGGCTCGCCGCGCGCGGGCGCCGCCTGATCGGCTGGGACGAGATCCTGGAGGGCGGGCTCGCCCCGGGCGCCGCGGTCTCCTCCTGGCGCGGTTACGGGGGCGGTGTCGCCGCCGCACGGGCCGGTCACGACGTCGTCATGTGCCCGGAGCAGTACGTCTACCTGGACCACCGGCAGGCCGCGGGCGAGGACGAGCCCGTGCCGATCGGCTTCGTGCGCACCCTGGAGGACGTCTACCGGTTCGAGCCCGTTCCGCCCCAACTCGGCGAGGAGGACGCCCGGCACGTCCTGGGCACCCAGGCGAACGTATGGACCGAGGCGATGGAGGACGTCGCACGCGTGGACTACCAGACCTTCCCCAGGCTCGCCGCCTTCGCCGAGGTCGCCTGGAGCAGGCTGCCCGCCCCGCAGGAACGGGACTTCGCGGGCTTCGAGCGCCGGATGGCCGACCATTACCGGCGACTTGACGCTCTCGGCGTCGCCTATCGGCCACCCGCCGGGCCCCGGCCCTGGCAGCAGCGCCCCGGTGTGCTCGGCCGCCCGCTCCAAGGGCCTCCCCCGAACCGGTAGAGACCCGGTGGAGGCCCGGGGGAGACCCGGGAGAGACGCGCGAAAGGCCCGGTACGGGTGCGGGCAGGATCCGGGACAGGCCAGGGCAGGACCCGGGACAGGCCCGGGCAAGATCCGGGACAGGCCCGGGGAGACCCGTAGAACAGATAGCGGAAAAACCCCAACAGGGTCCCTGTCGGGTGGCAATTCGCGCGTAGCGGCGATGACGTGCGAAAACGGACTATCTCGCTGATGAGGTGGGCGAATGCCTCCTAGCGGACCCCCGCGTTCGGCCCTTGCGAAGATGTGCCAGAGTTGCCACGTCCGCCCTGTGAGCACGTACCGTACGGCCACACAGGTGGGACCAGGTGGGGCAGCGGGAAGGGGCAGCCGGTTTGACCACACACGCACCGCAGGCGGCGCAGGCCGTCACGCTGCCCACGACGCTGGACGAAGCCGTGGCGGCCCTCACCGCCATGCCCACGGCGGTCCCCGTGGCCGGCGGCACCGACCTCATGGCCGCCGTCAACTCGGGTCAGCTCAGGCCCGCCGCCCTGGTGGGTCTCGGGCGGATCAGCGAGATCCGCGGCTGGCAGTACCAGGACGGCCACGCCCTGCTCGGCGCGGGCCTCACGCACGCACGCATGGGCCGCCCCGACTTCGCGGCCCTGATCCCGGCGCTCGCCGCCGCCGCGCGCGCCGCGGGCCCGCCGCACATCCGCAACGCCGGCACCCTGGGCGGCAACATCGCCACCGCCGCCCCCACCGGGGACGCGCTGCCGGTGCTGGCCGCCCTGGAGGCGACGCTGATCATCGCCGGCCCGGGCGGAGCCGACCGGGAGATCCCGGTGTCGCACCTGCTGGCCGGCGTGGAGATGCTGCGCGGCGGCGAACTCATCGGCTACGTGCGCGTGCCGCTGCTGCACGCCCCGCAGGTCTTCCTGAAGGCGACCGGACGCACCGGCCCGGGCCGCGCGATGGCCTCCGTGGCGCTCGTGCTCGACCCGGCCCGGCGCGGGGTGCGCTGCGCGGTGGGCGCCATAGCGCCGATGCCGCTCAGGCCCCTGGAGGCCGAGCAGTGGGTCGCCGGACTCATCGACTGGGACAACGACCGCGCGCTGGTCCCGGAGGCCCTGAGCGCCTTCGGGGAGTACGTCGCGTCGGCCTGCATCCCCGACCCGGCCCCGGAGCCGGACGGTTCCGTGGCCCCGCTTCCGCCGGCGGTACTGCACCTGCGGCGCACCGTCGCCGCGCTGGCCCGACGAGCACTGGGGAGGGCGCTGTCGTGACCGACGACCAGCACGGAGAGGGCGCGCCCCGGGGCGGTGGCCGCTGGGACCCGCTGCCCCAGGGCGACTACGACGACGGCGCCACCGCGTTCGTCAAGCTCCCCGAGGGCGGCATCGACGCCCTGCTGTCCGGTGACAGCCCCCTGGCCGCACCGGGCCACGGCTATGTGCCGCCGCGGATAGCGGCGACTCCGGGGGCGGGCGACCCGGCCGCCACCGGCACCTGGACGGTGCCCGCCGACGGCCACCAGTGGCCCGACCCGAACGCCGCCCCCCAGGAGCGGGCGGCGGACGACCGGTTCGCGTACAACCCCGACGCCACCCAGCAATGGACCTTCGAGGAGCCCGCGGCGGCCTCCTCCACCCCCGGGCACGACGTCACCGGGCAGTGGTCCATCCCGGTCGCCGGAGGCGACCTTCCGGACGAATCGGGCGAGTTCACCACATCCTCGCTGGTCGAGCAGTGGGGCGGCACACCGCCGGCCACCCTCCCCGGCGGCGCGCCCGCGCCCTGGGCGACCGACGGCGCGGGACACGCGTGGGCGCAGCCGGAGGCGGCGCCCCAGCCGGGCGAGCCCGCCGGGACGCACCCGGCCGACCCCTCCGCGGCGCCCGGCATGCCCGTGGACGAGGAGTTCACGCCCGAGGCGGCGTTCACCGCGACCCCGGACGGGCGGCCACCCCGGCCCGAGGCCGGCTCCGCGCCCGGCGCGGACGAGTACGCGGCACCCGCCCCCAGCGGTCACAGCCCCGCACGGGCCCCTGAAGGCCCCTCTGACGGCCCGGCAGGCCACGACAGCATCACCGAGCCCGAGTCCGCGCCGGAGGCCGCGGGAACGGTGGTCACGGACGACGCACCGGACGCGACCGGCCCGGCTGCGGCGCACGACACGGCGGCCCCGCCGGGCAGGCCCGGAACCGACAGCGGTCCGGCCGAGGCGTCCCAGGCCCCCGACACGCCGGACGGCCCGACGGACCCGGAGGCCCCGGAGCAGGACGCCCCCGAGGACCCCGCCCGGGCCGCCGCGCCCGCCCTCCCGAACGACGACCACCCCCTCGCCTCCTACGTCCTGCGCGTCAACGGCACCGACCGCCCCGTCACCGACGCCTGGATCGGCGAGTCCCTGCTGTACGTCCTGCGGGAGCGGCTCGGCCTCGCCGGGGCCAAGGACGGCTGCTCGCAGGGCGAGTGCGGCGCCTGCAACGTCCAGGTGGACGGGCGCCTGGTGGCCTCCTGCCTGGTCCCGGCGGTCACCGCGGCCGGCAGCGAGGTCCGCACCGTCGAGGGCCTGGCCGCCGACGGGCAGCCCTCCGACGTGCAGCGCGCGCTCGCCCGGTGCGGTGCCGTGCAGTGCGGCTTCTGCGTGCCGGGCATGGCGATGACCGTGCACGACCTGCTGGAGGGCAACCCGGCGCCGACCGAGCTGGAGACCCGGCAGGCCCTGTGCGGCAACCTGTGCCGCTGCTCCGGCTACCGGGGCGTCCTGGAGGCCGTCAAGGAAGTCGTCGCCGAACGCGACACGCACACCGCCACCGACGGGGCGGACGGCGACGAGGCGCGCATTCCGCACCAGGCGGGCCCGGGCTCCGGCGGCGTCAACCCGTCGGCGTTCGAGACACCGGGTGTCTTCGACAGCCCCGGCACCTTCGGCACACCCGGACCGCACGACCAGCACTTCGGCCAGGACGGAGGCCAGGCGTGAGCAACGAAACGGCCACCGCGACCACCGCCGCGGAAGCGGCCCCCGCCGTAGACCCGTTGCCGCACGGTCTGGGCGCGCCCCTGCCGCACGCCGACGCCCGTGCCAAGACCGAGGGCACCTTCCCGTACGCGGCCGACCTGTGGGCCGAGGGCCTGCTGTGGGCGGCCGTGCTGCGCTCCCCGCACGCGCACGCGCGCATCGTGTCCATCGACACCACCCACGCGCGCGAGATGCCCGGGGTACGGGTCGTCGTCACCCACGAGGACGTGCCCGGCACCCCCCGCCACGGCCGGGGCACGCCGGACCGCCCGGTGTTCGCCTCCGAGGTCGTACGGCACCACGGCGAGCCCATCGCGGCCGTCGCCGCCGACCACCCGGACACCGCGCGGATGGCCGCCGCCGCGATCAGCGTCGAGTACGAGGTACTCGATCCCGTCACGGACCCCGAGCAGGCCTTCGAGGCCGAACCCCTGCACCCCGACGGCAACCTGATCCGGCACATCCCGCTGCGCCACGGCGACCCGGACGCGGTCGGCGAGGTCGTCGTCGAGGGCCTGTACCGCATAGGGCGCCAGGACCCGGCCCCCATCGGCGCCGAGGCGGGCCTCGCGGTGCCGCGTCCCGACGGCGGCGTGGAGCTGTACCTGGCCTCCACCGACCCGCACGCCGACCGCAACACGGCCGCGGCCTGCTACGGCCTGTCCCCCGATCGGGTGAAGATCGTCGTCACCGGGGTGCCGGGCGCCACCGCCGACCGCGAGGACCAGGGCTTCCAGCTCCCGCTCGGCCTGCTCGCGCTGAAGACCGGCTGCCCGGTGAAGCTCACGGCCACCCGCGAGGAGTCCTTCCTCGGCCACGTCCACCGCCACCCGACCCTCCTGCGCTACCGCCACCACGCCGACGCCGAGGGCAGGCTGGTGAAGGTCGAGGCGCAGATCCTGCTGGACGCGGGCGCGTACGCCGACACCTCCGCGGAGGCACTGGCCGCCGCGGTCTCCTTCGCGTGCGGCCCGTACGTCGTCCCGAACGCCTTCATCGAGGGCTGGGCCGTGCGCACCAACAACCCGCCCTCCGGCCACGTGCGCGGCGAGGGCGCCATGCAGGTGTGCGCCGCCTACGAGGCGCAGATGGACAAGCTCGCGAAGAAGCTCGGCCAGGACCCGGCCGAACTGCGCCTGCGCAACGCGCTCGCGACCGGCGACGTCCTCCCGATCGGCCAGACCGTGACCTGCCCGGCACCCGTGGCCGAACTGCTCCAGGCGGTCCGCGACTTCCCCCTCCCGGCCCTGCCCAAGGACACCCCGGAGGAGGACTGGCTGCTGCCCGGCGGCCCCGAGGGCGCGGGCGAGCCGGGCGCGGTGCGCCGGGGCGTCGGCTACGGCCTGGGCATGGTGCACATGCTCGGCACGGAAGGCACCGACGAGGTGTCCACGGCGACCGTGAAGGTCCACGACGGCGTGGCGACCGTGCTGTGCGCGGCCGTGGAGACCGGGCAGGGGTTCACCACCCTCGCCCGGCAGATCGTCCAGGAGACGCTCGGCATCGACGAGGTGCACGTGGCACCGGTCGACACCGATCAGCCGCCGGCCGGCGGCGGCTGCCGCGGCCGCCACACCTGGGTCTCCGGCGGTGCGGTGGAGCGCGCGGCGAAGATGGTCCGCACCCAGTTGCTGCAACCCCTCGCGCACAAGTTCGGCATGTCCACCGAGCTGCTCCAGATCACCGACGGCAAGATCACCTCGTACGACGGCGTGCTGTCGACGACCGTCACCGAGGCGATGGAGGGCAAGGAGCTGTGGGCCACGGCCCAGTGCCGCCCTCATCCCACCGAGCCGCTGAACGCCGAGGGCCAGGGCGACGCCTTCGTGGGCCTCGCCTTCTGCGCGATCCGCGCGGTGGTGGACGTGGACATCGAGATCGGCTCGGTCCGGGTGGTGGAACTGGCGGTCGCCCAGGACGTGGGCCGGGTGCTGAACCCGGTGCAGCTGGCCGCGCGCATCGAGGCGGGCGTCACCCAGGGCGTGGGCATCGCCCTCACCGAGAACCTGCGTACGCCCCGCGGTCTGGTCCGCCACCCCGACCTGACCGGATACGCCCTGCCGACCGCGCTGGACGCGCCGGACATCCGGATCGTGAAGCTGGTCGAGGAACGGGACGTGGTCGCTCCCTTCGGCGCCAAGTCGGTCAGCGCGGTTCCGGTGGTGACGTCCCCCGCGGCGATCGCCTCGGCCGTCCGCGCGGCGACGGGCCGCCCGGTCAACCGCCTCCCGATCCGCCCCCAGGCAGCGGTGGTGACGGCCCCTTGACCACGCCCCCCGAGGAGCCTCGCTACGAATCCCCGCCCAGCATGGGCAAGTTGTTCGTGTGGATCCTGCTGTTCATCGTGGCGGCCCTGGCCGTGGTCCTGGGCGGGATCTACTTCACCTGAGGAACCGCCGCCGGGGGAACCGCCACTGGGGGAGCCACCGCCGAGGAGCAGCCGCCGAGCAGCCGCCGCTGGGGGAGCCGCCGCCGAGGAATCGGCCCGGGCGGGGGAATCGGCCCTGGCCGAGGACTCGCCCCTGAGGGAGGAACGGGCCCTGACGGACGAACCCGGCCCCTGTGCGGAACGGGAGTGCCTCCACCGGCGTCCTTCACCCAGGGGCGTTGTCAGTGGGGCGGCGTAGTGTTCTGGGCAGTGGGGGGGACGGCCGCTTCCGCCGGGAAGCCGGAGGCCGGCCAGGCATGCCCCGCCCAGGGACCGACGCACCGAGGAAGATCGCGGGGGAGCGATGAGCAGGACCGAGGCCGGAGTTCCGGCGATCACGCTGACCGAGGCGGAGCTGGACCGCTACGTCACGCACGCGCCGACCCGTGGCCTGCTCGCCGACCCCGGACTGCCCGCGGATTCCGCCCTGTTGACCTTCTCCCCGCTCCGCACGCACGGCCTGCGCACCCTCGGCGACGCCACGGACGGCCCCTTCCGCCTCGCGGACGAACTGCGCAGCCGCCTGGTGATAGGCGAACTCCTCGGCCCGGCAGGCATGGAGCGCGAGTCGATCCTGCTCGACGGCGACACCGGCGAGATCACGACGGCCTACCTCCTCGACCCGTCCGCCCCCCGCCCCTTCGCCCCCTCCCTGGACACCCTCCTGCGCTTCTCGGCGGTCACCGAGGAACTGGCAGGGCTGCGCGGCCGTTTCTCCTCCCTGGCGGGCCAGTACGGCCCCAAGACGGCGACCGAGGCCTCCCGCCGCCTGTTCACGCTCTTCGAGGAGGGCACGGACGGCGCGGTCCCGCCCTACTGGAAGGCAGCGGCCCTGATCCGCCCGCTGGCCCTCATCGCCGGCCCGGGCACGGCCCTCGGCCTCACCCTGGACGTCCCCGCCCGCCTCCTGGACCAGGAGTTCGGCCAGGGTCGGGTGGTCCGCTTCGAGGAGGTCGACTTCCCGGCCACGCTCACCCACGAGCCGACCCGCCGCTTCCTGCGCGAGACGGGCCTGCCGGAGGAGGCGGTCCTCTTCCACACCGACACCGACGTCCCGCTGCCCACCCTCACCGAGTACTTCACCGGTGAACGAGCCGACGACTACCCCCTGGACGACCTCCCCGCCCACGCCGACCACCTGATCCGCCTCGGCTACCTGGTCGAGGACAACAGTCTGGTGGTCGACGGGAGAACGGGCGCGGTCCTCACCTTCAGCGAGCCCGAGGCGACGCTCTACCCGCTCAACACGGACGTCTCCACCCTCGCCTTCACGCTCTGGCTCCTCCACCACGAGCGCACCATCGACGAACACCTGGGCAACGAACTGACGACGGCCGCCTACGACCAACTGGCCGCGGCCATGATCCAGACCCTGACGTCCATAGACCCCACCGCCCTGCACCCGGACACCGACTGGCACTACTGGACGGAGCTTTTCCAGGACGAAGCGGGCGGGGTGCTCTGAAGCGTCCTGTCAACGGGGCCCGGGCGGCTCCGGCTCCAGTCCGTCGAGAAGCCTGAAGGTCGAGTCCTTGCGGTCGACGTCGTTGCCGTTGTCGGTCTCCTCGAGGAAGAGATCGAAGTTCCTGTGCCTGATGAAGCGCGTGGGGAAGTTGACGGAGCGGAACGACACCGCGCTGGGATCCGCGAGCCCCGGGACCATGACGAACGTTGCGTCCTTGCGCATGAGCTGCATCTCCGGCGTCTCGGGCGGAGGCGGTCCGAGAGGGACGTTGGGCCCCTCGTGGAGCTTGATACGGAAATTCTGGTGCCGCAGGTAGTGCAGGGGGAAGTTGAACGAGCGGAACGAGATGAGATTGGAGTCCGCCAGGCCCGGCACGATTTCGAACGTGGCGTCCTCCCGGTCCAGTTCGCTCACGATCTGAGTGAGTTCCCCCAGGAAGTTCTGGTGCCGGATGAAGCGATCCGGGAAGTTGACCGACTGGAGTGAGTTACCCACTGTCCACTCCTTCCTGACTCCGGGGACAGCCGGCTGGGACAGAGAATCGCCGGCCGTTTCCCCGATGAATTCTTCTGGCCCGCCGGGAGCCGGGCGACAGGGGTTACGCCATACGGGTGACGCTCCGGTGTGGCCCTGTGGCCCTGTGGTCCGGCCGGGCACCCGCTCCCGCAGCAGATCCCCGAGGCGGCGAATAGGCTGGTCGCAGGGGTCGACGTGGTTCGATCCGACAGGAGCCCTTCCATGCGCAGGAACAGAAGCGGCGCCTGGCGCGCGACGGGAGTCGTCACCGCACTCGCCACGGCTGCCGCGATCGCCTCCGTCGCCCCGGTCCAGGCCCGGTCCACCGCTCAACTGACCGCGTGGGTCAGCGACGGCTGGGGCGGGGGAACCATCACCAGCCAGCCGGCCGGGATCAACTGCCACCAGGCGGCGTGGGATCCGTACGCGTCCAACGACCCGCAGCCGGATCCGACCGGCACCTGCACCGCGAGCTTCGAGGTCGGCACGACGGTCACCTTCACCGCCACACCCGGCTCGGGGTCCTACATCAATGACGGCCCCACGCCGAATCCCGCGACCGTGCGAACGGGCTACAACTTCACGTGGGTCATGTTCTGCCCGGACGGCGGCCTCTGCTCCGCAGGCTAGCGACCGGCCGTCCCGGACGGTGCCGGGCTGTCGGGGCGCCCGCCCTCGGAGCACCGCCTTGTTGTTCTGCCTGGTCAGGCAGGTAGAGGCCGTGGCGGGATTCGAACCCAGGTAGCTCGCTCTGCAGCTGCCTTGGTGTTCCGTTTCTGATGGCGAGCTGCTCAAGGCGTCTCGCTTCCCTGGGTCAGGAGGTGTGACTGAGCGCCTCAGTTGGTCCTGGCCGGCCTTCCGTGACGAGTACGCCCGCCAGGGGACCCGGGCGATGCCGATGCGGAGCGGCATATCGTGTCCAGGCAAGGGGCATCTCAATCATGGGGGCGGCCATGACAACAGGTGACCAAGAGGCGGAGATGCGGGGTGCGGCCGATCCCGATCCAGCGTCGCCTGCGGATCTGGTGCGGCGCATCGAGCACATCGCACTGGCTCAAGGTTTCGACTTGGGCGAGGTGCGGACTCGCTCGGGATGGGACGCCGGCGCCGAGGTGAGCACCGATCGGGGAACGGTCGTTGTTTCCCCTTGCGCGGAGGATTCCTTCTGCATACGGATCCTCCGCCACCGTGGCTTCGCGTCCTCGGAGGGGTGGACGAACGACCTTGTCGCTGCCGTGGGGGCCGCGAATCTGTGGCACCAGGGCGGCAGTCTGCGGGAGCTGCACGACCGCTTTCCCTTCATGAGCTGGAGCGAGCTGGCGCAAGCGTTCGAGGACGGTGACCCTGTTCCCGCGAAGTGGCGTGAGCTGCTTTCCAGCGAGTGGCACCTGCGTGATCGACCATTCCTCATGGCGGCCCACGCACACCCTCAACTGCGGGGGCTCTGGCCCGACATCAGCCACAGGAGTCTGATGCTGTGCCGGACGCCATCCGACTTGGAATCGGGCCTTGTGAAGATCTGGCCTCTGGAGGAAGACCGCTATCGAGTGACCATGTATCCGGGTGAGTTCTGGCGTGAGGTGTCCTCGCTGAGTGTGGCACTCGAGGTCGCCGCTGCCTGTTTCGCTTCCGTTCCGGATTCGTAGGCTCCCGGCTCGCAGGCGGAGCATGCAGGATCGTTCAGTCTGGGGATGCCTTGTCTATGCAGGCTGAAATGTTCGAAGAGTTGCTCTTCCCTGGGCTGAAGCTCGCTGTGCGGCAGCTGACGGTGGTTGAAGGAGCCTTGACAGTCGATCCCGCCGCCTGCGCGCCGGCCGGGACGCGTCCGCAGTGCGACCACCCTGGCGTGCGCGTTCACAGCCGTTACTGGCGGCACATAGCCGGGTTTCACGGAAGACCGGTCAGAACCCCTCAGTCGGCCGGTTGAGCACAGCAGTTGGCCCTGCTGTTGTTCCGGTGCCGAGTGGCTCGCGAGCGCCTCAGGATCAGCGTTGATGAGGGGTCCGGGCGGTCACCTGGTCACACTGTCGCGTCCGGTCGATGTGTGCGCCCGGTCGGTCGAGGGCTCGTCCCCGTAGCGGCCGCGGGTCGCGGTCGTCGGCGTGATTGCGTTGGTCACGCTGTCCGTGACGGTGAAGCGGCGGACGCCCGGTACGGCTGCGGTTCCCGCGCAGGCCAGGCTGACCGCGATCGCCGCGGCCCAGAGCGGCGCCTGCGGGCCCCACGCGCTCGCCGCGAGCGGGGCGAGGACGTAACCGAGGGGCATGGCGCCCAGGGACAGCAGCCAGTCGTACGAGGTGACGCGAGCCAGCACGCCGGGCGGGATGGCGGCCTGGACAGAGGTCTCCCATACGGGGTTGAGGAAGCCGAGGCCCGCCAGGGCGAGGCCGTAGGCGGCGATGACGGTGACAGCAGGGGTGCCGGCCGCGAACAGGGCGAGCGGCAGCGCGTAGGTCGCCAGGCCGAGGTTGGCCACAAGGATGGGGCGGCGGGGGCGGGCGCGCCCGGCGAGCAGGGAGCCGAGCAGCAGTCCCACGGCTCCGGCCTGGAGGATCGCCACCCAGGTCCGTTCGCCACCCAACTGCCGTACGGCCAGGGCGGGGCCGATCGTCATCAGCACGGCTGCGGCTCCGTTCCACACGGCGTGCGCGAGGAGGCTCGTCCAGTACCAGTCCCGGTTGCGGACCTCCTGCCAGCCCTCCACGAGATCGACACGCAGCGAGCGGTGCTCTGCCGGGACATGGCCGATGCGGATCGCGGCGACCAGCCCCGCGCTGACCGCAAAGGACACGGCGTCCAGGACGAACGCCCAACCGGGTCCCGCGGTGAGAATCAGCGCGCCGGCCAGGGCCGGTCCACCGAGGCCGGTGACACTCTTGACGGCGCCGAGCGCCGAGTTGGCGGCCTGCCGGTCGTCGCCGGGCACCGAGCCGGTGATCAGCCGCGGCAGCGTCGGCATGGCGAATGCGGAGGCGGCCCCGCCGATCGCCTCCGCGAGCCCGATCTGCCACAACCCGGGTGCTCCGCCCAGGAGTTGGAGACCGACGTAGAGCTGCGCGGCGCAGCGTACGAGATCGGTGGTGAGCGCCACGGTCCGAGCGTTGAACCGATCTCCGACAACACCGCCGAGAGGCAGCAACAGGAGTCTCGGCACCATCGCGCAGCCGAGGACGATTGCAAGGGCGGACGTGGAGCCGGTGGCCCGCAGGACGGCGAGGGACAGTGCGGCGGGCACGACGGCGTCGCCGACAAGGGACAGCGACCGCCCCAGGAAGAGCAGCCGGAAGGCGCGGTTGCGCAGCAGTCGGTGTGACATGCCGCCGAATGTATTTCGGTACCAAACTTTCGTCAACGAAATATAAGGCTCCGAAATATCTGGTGCCGAAGCGCCGCGGCGTAGGCTGGGAGCCATGAATCACAGGGAGTCCGGGGCGCGCGACTGGACGGACGAGCACGTCACCCGCTGGATGACGGTGCTGCCCGACCTCGACCCGGACATCGAGGGTGCGGTGACCCGCATGCAGAAGGTCACCTGGTATCTGGGCAAGGTCCGCGAGCGATCGCTGGCCAACTACGACCTGGAGCGCCACGAGTTCGACACGCTGCACAAGCTCGCCGCCCGCGCGGGCCGGGCGACGCCGTCCGAGCTCGCCACCGATCTCGACCTCGCTCCAGCCTCGATCACAGGCCGCCTCGACGCTCTGGAGCGCCGCGGCTTCGTACGCCGTAAGCCGTCGGAGACCGACCGGCGCCGCGTCGACGTGGAGCTGACCGAATCCGGCCGCACGACCTGGCTGAGCGCGATGGACGTGGTCGGCCACGAGGAATACCGGCTTCTCGGCGTCCTCTCGCGGGACGAGCGCCATGCCCTGTCCGACATGCTGCGCCGCGTCGCGCTGGCCGCAGAGGCACACGATGACGCTTCCTGACGCTCGGCCATAACGCCCGGACGGCCGACGGACGACCAAAGGGCGGCACCCCGCATAGGGTGCCGCCCTTCCTTTTGCCTGGTCAAGGCGTTGGAGGCCGTGGCGGGATCCGAACCCGCGTAACTCGCTCTGCAGGTTTGTCCGTGCTGGTCAGGGCATGATTCGGTCTCGTTCATCAGCGTTCAGAGCTGTACAGAAGCTGTGCTCACAGGAGTGTGGTCAACGGCTCCGGACGTCCGGGTACGGCGATGAATGAGACGGAAACCGAGACGGGCGGCGCCCGCACAGCGCCTAGTCCACGAGGCCGAGTGTTGCGTCCGGACGGCAGTGCGGCCGCGGATCCACCCGTTCGGCGTTCGGCGAGTGCCCGCAGCGCTGCTCCCGCGTCGCGCCCCTCGATCGCTTGCCCCCGCCATGTAGCAGTCCCGCACGTGCACGTACACCGGTGGCACGTCCCGGCTGGGGCTCTGTTCGGTCAGCCAGTCCGGTTGCGGTGGCCGAGCCACCAGACCAGACCGCGCTGCCGTTCGGCCTCCCGCCGCTCCTCGTCTTCGATCCACGGCCGAACAGTCAAGGTCCCCTTCCACGAGCTCTGTGCCCGCGGCCTGCGGACATACGGCGACGAACTCATCGAGCTCTGCCGCTCTGCCCGGCACCCGCCGATTGCGGAGATGTTCGACGTCGAGATGCTGTGCCGGGTGGTGAGCTCGGCTCGGCATCGGAGACGCATACGCCTGGGATGGGATGAACAGCTCGCTCGCGCTCCTGTGGCTGGAGCGATTGCCAGTCATCGCTTGCTCTTGATGTCCCACAGAGTCCGCTCGATTGGGCCCGTCATGGCGTCAACGAGGCCGTAGCGGCTTGCGAATTTTTGCGATTCCTCCGGGCTCTGGCGCTCTTCCTCGCCATTTCGTGTGATGCTTGCCAGCACGCTTACGCCATGTGTGCCGAACGACCAATAGACAGCCAGATTGCGGGGGGTCATCGTGTACTCGTCGATCGCATTGTTCTCGTGCACCCTGGCGCGATAGGCGATGAAATCGTTTTCCTTGTTGGCCTTCACCCATTGGGGTACTCGCATCGTTTTGTTTTCCCAGGAGTACCCATTGAAGTTGAAGTGGTCCAAGCCGAGTTGGTCCTTGCGTGCAAGGCTCGCGGTGGCGTACAGCGCCACTTGGTCGTACTTCGTGTTGATGGGCAGCTGTACAAGCGTTCGGGCGCAGAACTCGTCGTTCGTATCGATCCAGAATCCAGGGAGCATCCAGGGTTGCGCCGCCACCAACTCGCCGGCCTGATGGGCCTCCCTGCGTGAGAGCGGGTTCTTCTCCTGAAATTTCTGCCACTCCTTGGCGTCAGTACGCCACTGCTGACGAACCCGGTCCTCCGAGCCCACCGTCACCCGTTCGCCCATGGCGTGGAATTCGGCGCCGAGCACGTAGAAGGCCATATCGCTGTGGTTCTCGATCTTAATGTTGACCGGTACGGAGAATGCCTTGCGGTCCTTTTTGAGTACAGGATCCCCCATGGTCAACGTGATGATAGGTCTGGCCCCGCGTCGGGCCGGCTGATAGAGGTTCTGGTAGCCGAAATTGGCCGCCGCTAAGAGCGAGGAGATGATCAGTGCCGCCGCCACCCGCTTCGGAGCTGGGATTTCGATCGATGTCCGCCACACCATGACGACAGCCAAGCCCGAACCCAACATGAGCACGCCCAGCAGTGCCGGGTAGAACGTGGAATCGCCTTCAGCCGATGTCTTGATCATGAGCATGCCGTTGGTGCAGAACGCTGCGATCGTGCTGATCAGTGCGGCTGTTCCCGAGTAGCGGAAGCTGTGGAAGAACCAGTGGTCCGCAACCATGAAAGTGCCGAGCAGCGTGGTGGCCGCGACCAGGAGGAGGACTGCACCGGTGATGCGGCCTGGAAAAGTCAGAGCCTTGGTGAAGTCTTCGAAGCCGAACAGCCCCAGCACCAGTGTCGTCAGGAGGAGGACCAGCAGGATCAATACCGCAGCCGCCCGTGACCGTTTGCTTCTCGTCGATATCCGGCGGGCCCGCAGGCGCGAGCCGGCGCCCGACCTGGGCGGAGTCTTCACCTGATCACCTCCTGAAGTCGCAGGCCATGCGAGATGTTCCGGTCCCGTCGGCACCGGCCTGCGCCAACAGGTCCTATTGAGTGCCTCCTTCGGCGTCACGGAGGGAAGCTGCACGTGTGAAGCGCCGCCAGAGGAACGACTGTCGGCTTTCTGAGGCGTGTACATCATGGCGGCGTCATGGATCACCCGATCCCCCGCAGCGGACCCGGAAGAACGGCACGCCAGGGGCTTGAGCACCATCGTCCGTGGTGATCCATCGGATCGCCATCCGGATGCCTCTGGACGTGGCAGTTCCGCCAAACGGGCTTCGGTCCGCTCATCGTTCCGCTGGG
Organism: Streptomyces sp. NPDC020362; assembly: GCF_040642095.1. NCBI lineage: Bacteria > Bacillati > Actinomycetota > Actinomycetes > Kitasatosporales > Streptomycetaceae > Streptomyces > Streptomyces sp. NPDC020362. The sequence goes on along the minus strand of NZ_JBFAET010000125.1, from coordinate 5,231 downwards.
CCAGGACCGTGCCAACCAGGGATCGCCGCGCCAGGAAGACGACCCGGGCAACGCCCAGGTGTGGGTCTGCCGCGGCCGAGGGGTGCCGTCTGATACGCGGCTTCCTCACGGGCATGGCGCAGATCGACGTGGCCTGATGGGCGAGGTTGCCCGCCGAGGCGACGAACCAACCCGGAGTTGTCCACGACCAAGTCGCGCGCCGGCCGTCGCGCGGTGGGTCTTCCCGAACAGCTCGTTGCCCTGCTCCAGACGCACGTCAAGGCGCAGGAAGCGGAGCGGGAAGCGGCGGGGAAGCGCTGGGAGTCATGAGCCTTATGGGGTGGTCGACCACGGCCATGGCCGCCCGCTATCAGCACATGGTGGACGCGGTGCGGGCCGACATCGCGAGGCAGGTGGACGGCCTGATCTGGCAAACGGATGGCGACACGGACGGTGAAGGCGCCGAGGGAGGCTGAGCGGGTGCGGTGACGCGGGAGGGTCCCGGCCGATGCGCGGCGGGATCTCAGTAAGTGACATCCCGCCTACTGGGAGTTGTTGTACGCTCTTCGCATCGGCCCGTCCGACTTCGGGGCCGAAGTCTTGATTTGGAAAAGTGACATGGCTCGCCCCGGCAGACGATGGCTGCCGTCAGTAGGGCGGGCGCGAGTGGGCGTTGGCAGCGCTACCCCACTTGACTAGTGCGTCTCTGTGTACGCATACAGGCTGCCGAAAGGTGTCGAACGAGTTCTGCCAACCATCGGGCAGTCTCAACCGAAGCAACCCATGGAAGCAATGGGGTGGCTCGGTTGAGAGCTGCCCCTGCGTATGCCTCTTCCGTGGCCCACCCCTTCCGCGAAGAAATGGAAGGAAACGGAAGTGAGCAGCAGGACCCTCGCGGTCATCGCCATTGCCCTTGTGGTAGCACTGATCTTCGGTATCGGTGCGTACGCGTGGACAGGCAACCCCTCGGATGCCATGACGATGTTCGGTGTCGGGTTGTTCGGGACCGCCATGCTGGGGATGACCATCAAAGACGAGGTGCCGAAGACAGCCCCGCGTCGACTGCCCACCGATTCTCCGGACCAGCCGGGTGGCGGCGACGCCTAAGTGGCGTCAACTGAGACGGGAACCGAGACGGACGACCAAAAGGGCGGCACCCGCGATGGGTGCCGCCCTTTTGTTTTGCCTGTTCAGGCACCAGAGGCCGTGGCGGGATTCGAACCCACGTAACTCGCTTTGCAGGCGAGCCCCTCAACCACTCGGGCACACGGCCATGGTCACTTCTCTTCTTCACGGCCGTGGTGGGATTCGGACCCACGTGACTCCCCGCGAGCGGAGCTCGCTGATGGATGCAGCGCAGGCGAGCCCCTCAACCACGCGGGCACACGACCGTGTTCGTGGAAAGACCGTACGGCGGGGCCGGGAAGGGGCTCAAGGGAAACGGGGGCGCTGCAACGGGACTGCCATACGCCGTTCATGAAGCGCGGGGCGTACGACCAAGGTCGCAGAGGCGGTGGGACCACCGACAGGGGTCAAACCGTGTTGTGCGACTTACTCTGGCAGCCATGGTCGCCCTCGAATCCCCTGATGCCGCTGTTGTGGACGACGCCGTCGCGAGAGACGGCGGTGTGCTGAGCCGGCCCTACCGGGCGCTCAGCGTCGGGATCGTCTCGGTCGTCCTGCTCATCGCCTTCGAGGCGACCGCCGTCGGGACGGCGATGCCGGTCGCGGCGCGGGAGCTGGACGGGGTGGCGCTCTACGCGTTCGCGTTCTCCGGGTACTTCACGACCAGCCTGTTCGGGATGGTCCTCGCCGGGCAGTGGTCGGACCGCAGGGGACCGCTCGGGGCGCTGACGACAGGGATCGGGGCCTTCGCGGCCGGGCTGGTCGTGGCCGGGTCGGCGCAGCTGATGTGGGTGTTCATCCTGGGCCGGGCCGTGCAGGGCTTCGGCGGCGGGCTGGTCATCGTCGCGCTGTACGTCGTCGTCGGGCGCGCCTACCCCGAACGGCTGCGGCCCGCGATCATGGCGGCCTTCGCCGCCGGGTGGGTCGTACCGTCCGTCGTCGGCCCGCTCGCCTCGGGAGCGGTGACGGAGCACCTCGGCTGGCGGTGGGTCTTCCTCGGCATCCCTGTCCTCGTCGTCCTCCCGCTGGCGCTCGCGCTGCCGCGGATACGGCAGCGGACGGCAGGGCCCGTGGCGGGCACCGATGCCTCCGCCTCCTTCGAGCGGCGCCGCATCCGGCTCGCGCTCGCCGTCTCCCTCGGCGCGGGCCTCCTCCAGTACGCCGCCCAGGACCTGCGGTGGCTCTCGCTCCTGCCCGGCCTCGCCGGTGCCGCCCTGCTCGTGCCCGCCGTCCGCGGGCTGCTGCCGCGCGGCACCTACCGTGCCGCGCGCGGGCTGCCCTCCGTCGTGCTGCTGCGCGGGCTGGCCGCCGGGTCCTTCATCGCCGCCGAATCGTTCGTGCCGTTGATGCTGGTGACCCAGCGGGGGCTGTCGCCCACGCTGGCCGGGTTCTCGCTCGCCGCGGGCGGGGCGACCTGGGCGCTGGGCTCCTGGGTGCAGTCGCGGCCGCGCGTGGAGCCGTACCGGGAGCGGCTGATGACGGTGGGGATGGTGCTGGTCGCCGCCGCGATCACCACCGCACCCAGTGTGCTCGTCCACTCCGTGCCCGTCTGGATCGTCGCTGTCGCCTGGGCCTTCGGCTGCTTCGGCATGGGGCTGGTGATCTCCTCCGCCAGTGTGCTCCTGCTCCAGTTGTCGGCCCCGGAGGAGGCCGGCGCCAACTCCGCCGCCCTGCAGATCTCCGACGCCCTCTCCAACGTCGTCCTCCTCGCCGTGACCGGCGCCGCCTTCGCCGCTCTGGGCGGCGGCAGCACGGCGGCGAGCACCGACGGCACTCATCACGCGGCCTTCGCGGCCGTCTTCCTTCCCATGGCGGGGGTGGCGCTGACCGGGGCGTGGGTGACCAGGCGCCTCAGGGATCGGTGAGCAGGGAGCGGTGAGCGCGGGAGCGGGGAGACAGGGGACGGCGAGTCAGGGAACGGCGAGCGCGGTCGGCGTCGGCCAGGGCGCCGGAGCCTCCGTCGGCCAGGACGCCGCATACGGCCTGGTCATCGGTGTGGCCTCCGGAAAGCCGAGCGGTGGTGCGGCGAGCGCGGCGCCGCTGCGGCAGTTGTGACGTGGGTCCCACCCGCGGGGGACCCGGCCTCGTCCGGGCGTTGACGGGGGTGGGGCGCCGGTAGGGTGGCCCGGTTGTCATACGTAGCCGAGCCGCCCGCCCGTCACCCATCACCACCCCGACCGACGGGCCACGCGCGGCACCTTGGAATCGACCCCTTGACCACGGAGACCGTGACTACCACCGCCGCTTCCTCCTCCCACCACCTTTCCCCCGCCTTCCCGGGCCGAGCGCCCTGGGGTACCGCCAGCAAGCTGCGTGCCTGGCAGCAGGGGGCGATGGAGAAGTACATCCAGGAGCAGCCGCGTGACTTCCTCGCGGTCGCCACGCCCGGCGCCGGCAAGACGACCTTCGCGCTGACCCTCGCCTCCTGGCTGCTGCACCACCACGTCGTGCAGCAGGTCACCGTGGTCGCGCCGACCGAGCACCTGAAGAAGCAGTGGGCGGAGGCCGCGGCCCGAGTGGGGATCAAGCTCGACCCCGAGTACAGCGCCGGCCCGCTCGGCAGGGAGTACGACGGGGTCGCGGTCACCTACGCGGGTGTCGGCGTGCGTCCGATGCTGCACCGCAACCGCGTCGAGCAGCGCAAGACCCTGGTCATCCTCGACGAGATCCACCACGCCGGCGACTCCAAGTCCTGGGGCGAGGCGTGCCTGGAGGCGTTCGAGCCCGCGACCCGGCGGCTCGCGCTGACCGGTACGCCGTTCCGGTCCGACACCAACCCCATCCCCTTCGTCACGTACGAGGAGGGGACGGACGGGATCCGGCGCTCCTCCGCCGATTACACGTACGGGTACGGCAACGCGCTCGCCGACCACGTAGTCCGGCCGGTGATCTTCCTCAGCTACAGCGGCAACATGCGCTGGCGCACCAAGGCGGGCGACGAGATCGCCGCCCGGCTCGGCGAGCCGATGACCAAGGACGCGATCAGCCAGGCCTGGCGCACCGCCCTCGACCCGCGCGGCGAGTGGATGCCGAGCGTGCTGCGCGCCGCCGACCAGCGGCTGACCGAGGTCAGGAAGGGCATCCCGGACGCCGGAGCGCTCGTCATCGCCTCCGACCAGGACTCCGCCCGCGCCTACGCCAAGCTCATCCGCGAGATCACCGGCACCCGGGCCACCCTGGTCCTGTCCGACGACGCCGGCGCCTCGAAGAGGATCGACGAGTTCAGCGGGAGCGAGGACCGCTGGATGGTCGCGGTGCGGATGGTGTCCGAGGGCGTCGACGTGCCGCGGCTCGCGGTGGGCGTGTACGCCACCACCATCTCCACCCCGCTGTTCTTCGCGCAGGCCGTCGGGCGTTTCGTACGGTCCCGGCGGCGCGGCGAGACCGCGTCCGTGTTCCTGCCGACCGTGCCCGACCTGCTGACCTTCGCCAACGAGATGGAGAAGGAGCGGGACCACGCCCTCGACAAGCCGAAGAAGGAGGGCGAGGAGGACCCGTACGCCGAATCCGAGAAGGAGATGGAGGAGGCGAACAAGGAGCAGGACGAGGACACCGGCGAGCAGGACATGCTGCCGTTCGAGGCGCTGGAGTCCGACGCCGTCTTCGACCGGGTCCTCTACGACGGCGCCGAGTTCGGCATGCAGGCCCACCCCGGGAGCGAGGAGGAGCAGGACTACCTCGGGATTCCGGGGCTGCTGGAGCCGGACCAGGTGCAGATGCTGCTGCAGAAGCGGCAGGCCCGGCAGATCGCGCACAGCCGCAAGAAGCCGGACGCCGAGGCCGACCTGCTGGAGCTGCCCGCCGAGCGCCGGCCGGTGGTCAGCCACAAGGAGATGATGGAGCTGCGCAAGCAGCTCAACACCATGGTCAGCGCGTACGTCCACCAGAGCGGCAAGCCGCACGGGGTGATCCACACCGAGCTGCGGCGGGTGTGCGGGGGGCCGCCGAGCGCCGAGGCGACGGCGGGGCAGTTGCGGCAGCGGATCGCCAAGGTGCAGGAGTGGGCGACGCGGATGCGGTGACGCTCCGCTGGTTCGGCCCATCCTTTCCCACCCGCCCACCCGACTCGGTCGGACACAAGGCCGCCCCCACGGGGCTCCGCCCCGGACCCCGTTATGTGCACGCGC